>JASHUE010000497.1:0-9780 GCA_030040195.1 Streptosporangiaceae bacterium
AATTGCACGCGAGCCTGGGCTACCCGCCTCTTGTCACAGGGGCGGGGCGGCAGCAGCTCCGGAGCGGCACGGGAACTTGAGTAGGCCGCGTCGTCCGCTTGATGATGAACCGGTCTGAGCTTCGTACTATCCGACCCGCACCCCGCAGGTCACGCGTTCTTGCGCCGAAAGCACGGAGCTGCATGCCGACCCGTTACTGCATCGCCGCGATCCCCTCCGTCGCGACCTGGGCTGGGCCCGGCGACGTGCGCCGGGACAAGGCAAGCAGCTCGCTAATCATCAGCATCCGTCTATCGATGGCCTGCCGGTCGGTTTCCATGGGCCCGCAGTAGCGCAGAGTTCCCTGACGACTCGCAACGGCAAGGTTCATCTCACCGGACAGCACTTCGTGCCACACCTCCGGGGCGCCTACGATGCACCATACGAAGCTATTATCGTCATCATCGTCGCCTCTCAGGTCCCCTCTTTCGATGTCTATGACATAGTGCGCCTCGGCTGAGCCGCCGGCTCTCAAGACAAGTGCCGCTGGACCACCAGCGAAAGGGCTCCAGCGACGCCGGAAATCGTCGTCAATCGATTCGACGCCCATCTGTGCGCGGGCACGAAGCCGGGCAGCTATCTCACGATCGGAAATCGAATCCCGCGCGGTGGTACCCCTGTGCTCCGACGGCGGAGCGGTGCCGGCCACTCGCGGATCGGACGGCGAGCCCGGTGTACCCCATGCGGGACCGACGCGAACATAGCCTAGACGGTCAAGCACCCCGTTCATTGCATCCCGCAGCCCAGGCTGAATCTGCGTCGCGGGAATGGCGTCGCCCCGGCCGATGGAGCTGGAATGGACTTCTGCGGTAAACCAGATCTTGTAATCAGATGGTCCGGTCCGATCGCGATCGGACGAGAAGCACCTACTCGTTATGCCCGGCTGAGGCGAAACTTCAAGAAACTCGAACAATCTCGCCGTTACTTCCTCTGGGGCGTCGGCCAGGTCTTCGTAACGCACCACATGGCAGCTCTCGGACTGTAGCTCGGCCGCCTTCATGATTCCGACAGTGTGGTCCATCCAGTAGCGTGCCAGGGCATCAACCGAATTACCTGGCGAAGTAGCGACGTAAGGCTCGAATCCATAGCCCGACAGCCCCCAAGGGCAGGCCTCGAGGCTTGACCTCATGAAGTCCATCGGGTGGCGGTACAGGCAGACGAACTTCGAACGTGGATATAGCTGCCGTAAGAAACTAAAGTATCTCCAAGTGCCTATGCTCTTATCACAGAATCGCGTCTTCTGCACGGCCGAGAGGTGGCTCCGCACAATGCCATCCATGGCGTCACGCAGCGGGGCGACCATTTCGCTGGAGAGCTGGGGCGTGCCAATCTCGGGATCAACCTCTATCCTATGCCGCGTCGACATGATTGACATGAGGTTCGCCATCTGAATGCAGGTAGTGGGAAAGTTAGTTTCCGCTGGGCAGGACAGGTCCGGGTGCGAGTCGAGGATGAACCTGAGGAGCGTCGATCCCGTGCGCGCCGCGCAGAGTACGAAGACTGGATCGGCCGTGATGCTGGAAGAATGCGTTGGCGTCAATGTGTGCGGTATCGGAATCAACCTGACCCCCAGCTCTAACCGGGCTCTTGCTCAATGGTACACATTCCTACACTGGCCAACTGCTGAGTTACGTATGTTGGTAGCCTGCTCTGGCAAGCCGCGATGAGTGAGTTTCGCGGGAGTCCGACAACGCTGTCACTCGCGGCGGAATTGCTCCCACGGGCTTCCGAGCATTGCCACGGCAGCGGTTAGTATCGAACCGATAACAACTGCGGTGATCAGGTACCCAAGCTCGCTAGCGAGGCCGGCGACAACGGCAGGTATAACCACCGGTGCTGAAGTGAACAGGTGCAGGACAACCAGCGGTGCCGGCCACACAACAGCGGCAATGAGTGCCAGAGCAAGGCACTCGCTCATCGTGAGGTAGAGGATCACCCAGAAGGTCGCGCCGATCGATCTGTAGAGAGCGAATTCCGGTCCTCGGACCCAGAAGAGGATGCAGAAGACAATGGCGGTGACGGCACCAGCGATGAGCCATGTCCAGCGGGAGGGCCTGCTTAGGTAGGACTCCAGCGGAGTTTCACTCCCCGAGAAGCTTCCCAGCCAGCTGGCCTGGGACGCCTGGCCATGTTCGGCGAGTTCTGCTGCGAGTACTGGCGGCAGGTCGGCTGACGCTGGATAGCGCACGGCCGCGTAGCAGGTCGTATACGCCCCCGAAGCGGGCCCGATAATGAAGATCGATCCCTCGTAATAGCTGGCTCGCGGAGCGAGGTCGACAACGTCAATCTCCGCGGTGAAGGGCGGGGGATTCGTGGCTATGCTGCCGGTGCTCGTCACGAATTGAAGCTGGCGTCGTGACTCCCTGCTGATACCGAGAATGGCGGCCGTATCCTGATCGACGAATACGTTGCCGGCGACATTCGCGCCGGGCTGTGCCATTACTTGAAAGAAGCCGGGCGTAACCTCGTAGACGAAGTAGGTCGACAAGTCACCGGGACTCAGTGTTGCCTGGCCAAGCGTCATGACAGCGCCGGCGTCCTCGACGTTCCTGACGCTCGTCAGGCCGTCACAGCTAGCGCCGGAGATGTCCGCTCCAGTTAGGCTGACGATGTTCGCGCCCTCGGAGAGCAGCGTCGCCTGCTCAGCCCTGGCTTGCTTCGCGGACAGGTAACTCTCGGCGAAGGACGCCGATGCGCCCGAGAGGACAATGAGGAGCGCGAGACTAGTTCGGATCATCGAGCCTGTGAGATTGCGTCCGACCTCTGTGGCGATACCGCGGAGTCGGACGACCGCAGGGCCGCGGGCTCGGCGGGTGCTCACTTGCGCACCAGCCGACCGCTCGTCAGTATCGCCTGCGCGTCGCACCGGGCGGCCACGCGCGGATCGTGCGTGGCCACGATTATGGAGGTTCCTGGTTGCCGGTTCTCCACCAGCAATCCGATGACGACGTCTGAGTTCTCGCGGTCGAGTGACGCGGTCGGTTCATCGCACAAGACAAGGTCAGCGCCTTGCGCAATGACGCGTGCTATCTCGACGCGATGCGTCTCGCCTCCTGAGAGCTTGCGCGCCGCTGTCTGCATCCGGTGTCGCAGCCCGACAGCTGCCAGTGCGCGGCGGGCGGCGACGTCTGCCGGAGCGCGCGACCAACCCTGCAGTACAAGCGGCAGTGCGACGTTATCGAGGGCACTGCGACCGCTCAGCAGGGTGGGACGCTGGAATATCCACGCCATCCGGCTCTGGCGGATGGCCGCCCGGCGCCTCTCACTGGATGGGGCAGCAACTCCGAACAGCTCAACTGCTCCGCCACTCGGCCGCGACAGCAGACCGACTATTGCCAGCAGCGTTGACTTGCCACTTCCGGACGGTCCCGTTAGCGCGAGGCTCTCGCCAGACCGCACCTCCAGGTCGATTCCCTTCAGCACGGGGCAGCCGCCGAACTCCTTGGTTACCGCTACGCACTTGACTGCTGCACTAACCATTGGAGTTCGCGGTTGCCTCGGGGAGTCAGCAGGATCGAATACGCGGAATGTCATACGGGTTAAGAGCGACTACAGTCGACGCAGTCAGGTCCCCGTTGATGATGACGTTTCCCTGATCTGCGGCCGCTGTCGCGGTGACAGGGATGGTCACATCCTCGCCGCTGACCAGCGCCACAACGCACGACTCGCCACTTCCGTCCACCAGCAAGGCACTCTGAGGGACTTCAAGCTGCCTGGGACCAGTGACATCTATCGTGCCGGATACTGTCACTGATCCTGCGCCGCCGGCCCCCGAACCGAATCGAGCACGCAGCAGCCGGCGAAGCGCACTAAGCCGGGGGATCCCGAGACCGTTAATCGCCACGCCTACCCCGGCGGCAGAGAATGTAACGTGGTCTCCCTGCTTCTGCGCATCTTGCAGAAGAGACAAGCTGGCATTGATCGGCGTAACGTAAGCTCCCTTGATTCCCGCTTCACCAAATACGAATGGCGATCCCGCCGACGGCGCGTCTTGTCCGACTGAAGCGCTTATATGGCCCACAGTCCAGCCTGTGGATGGGGTCCATATTACCCAGTCGGGATCAAATACGCCGGTAGCCGGCGCGCCGATGATGTCCGCTGCGGAGTTAATCTCAGCAACGAGTGGCTTATCGACGACGTCGCTGGCGTCGACCGGGGTGGCATACTCACCGGTAATGGCCGCCAGGCAGTCCCTGAGAACGAGCACATCGGCGCCAGCGTCGCCGAGCCCGAGCGGTCTGTATAGCGGCGATGACGCACTGCAAACGGTGCGCGAGATGCCGTCAATCGCAACGAGTGCCGTGCCATCCTCAACTACGGTGCCGTCGCGCGCGACCGACGTCACCACTCCGTTCCAGGCTGGCGCTATCAGGCTTTTCGGGTTACCGAATTTAACCACCAGCTGACCTGGGTAGCTCTCGCTATCCGTTACTGTCGGCGTAGCCCAGAGAACGGTAATGGTTCCGCTGACGCCGGGCAGCGTGCGACTTTGCCTGAGTACCCAGATCATGCCGGCGACACTAAGGCTCGCGAGAACGAGTGCCACGCAGATGAACAAGTGCGACACTCGTACTGCCCGCCCGTCAGCAGTGCGGTACCCGACGCTTTCGTTATCACGCTCTTCGTTGTCCATCGACCGGCGGATGGTGGATGTCACGGGTTCTGCATCTCGGCCAGGGCTCGGGCCAAGCCCGGCAAGGGCTGAACACTTGCGGCGCTGAACTGCCCAATGCAGGCGATTTCCGCGGAGTGCTTGAGAGTGCCGCTCTGCATGGCGCCTCGTACCGCTTGCATGACCGAACCAAGGTCGGACAGCTTCTCGAGCGAGGGAAGGGTGACGCCGTCCTTCCTGAAGCAGGTCACCATCTTTGCGAAGTCTGCCTCAGTTTGCTGCGCCGTGGCAGAATGATCCAGGACGTACACGGCCTGGACCGCAGCGCTCTGATCCTGACAGGAATTCTGGATTGCATCGATGCGGTTTTGGTCTTGCTGGCTCGGCCCAGTCGTGGAACTTTCGTCACCGAACGAGTAGGACGAGGTAAAGTTCAGCAAACCATTGGAACCTTGCACCGGATTGCTGACATTGAAGCCATTACGGCGCAAACAATTAACTGTCGCCTGTACCGCGATATCGTATTCGCCCAGGGTAACGAAGCGGTCAGCGAGCAGCTTACGCTCCAGCGGGGTAATGTTCTTAAGGAGTTGGGCAGCGTCAGCCGATACTGCCGTCCCGGATCCTGTAGGAGTTCCTGGGTCCGCACAGGCAGAAATCAGGCACGTGAGCCCGAATCCGAGCGCAATGGCTAGCGCCGGACGCCACAGAGACTTACCGACCAGACGATCCCTTTTCCCAGAGCGCCGCATTGCCCCACTCCTTGGCAACGCCGATGGTTACTGAACGCGAAATTCCGCCAAGGCCTTGAATGGCATCTCGACCGCGGAAGAGGCCGTTCGGCGAGCGGCCCGAACCTCTATCTATTCGATGGTTTCCCTAACCGGATTCGACCAGCCGCCACTGTACTTAGAGTCCCAGTATCCGTAGAAGTATGTATTTGCCTTAAAATAAGTAAAGAATCCGGCAGCTTCGGAGGCGTAATCATGATGGCAGGCATCTATTTTGGATCCGTAAAAGGTCGTCCAGCCACCGTCGGGTGGATAGTCCCCGTACCATTTAGCCTGATAGTTACATATATTGTCCAGGTAGGGCCGGAACGCACTCTCATAGGCGCCGGAGACGTAGTTGCCGCTGCCAGTGATGGTCATGCACTGTTCCCCGTTGGTGCCATACGCCGTGCAGCCCGTGGCGGTCGCGTAGGCCGGCGCCGTGGCACCGACGCCAGCGAAGAGGGTGCCGCCAGCGATTACCGTAAGGCCGCCGACTGCTAATGCCTTTGCGGTCATTTTACATCCCTCCTACCGATATATCATGAGACGAACGACTTGTTAGGGCAAGCGTGAGTTTAGCAGACTACAATGGTGGGTAGCAAGACGTATCGCGTTCTGCGGGCAGATCTGCCAGCCAGGCAGAATGGGGCGTCCTGATCGGCTCGCGGAAGGCACGGCAGGTGACTCTGGCTGTGTCCGATATAACGGTGATAGTTCGTTACTGAATGGTAGCTAGGTTCTCATCCGCGACTAAGGCCGCGCAGGTCAACTACACGATGTCGGCAGCGCTTGAGCTGGCCGAATACGGCGTCACCGCCAACATGGTCTACCCCCGGTCACTGATGCCGGCTGGGTTGCCGATGCGGTCCGCGGGTCCGTCGAGTCGAGCCGTTCGCACCTGCGCGCGGCCACCCGGCGCAGGTCGCCGACGTGATCGCATATCTGGCATCTGACGCAGCGGGGCTGATCACGGCTAACGTGATAAGCCTGCGCTGAGTCAGCCCAGGCCCGGTCCCTGCCGAGCCGCCGGGCACTTCCAGGCCGCTAGCGGCGCAGGGGACGGGTGCAGCGTGGACTTCATCCAGCCGACGAGCTGGGCCGATGCCCTGGCCGTGAAGGCCGAGCGGCCCGCGGCCGTGCCGCTCGCCGGCGGGACCGACCTCATGGTCGAGATGAACTTCGACGCGCGCCGACCGGACGCCCTGCTTGACTTGACCAAGATCGACGAGCTCGGGCAGTGGGACATCTCGGACGGCCGGGTTCGCCTCGGAGCCGGCGTCAGCTACGCCCGGATCATCGAGGAACTGGGCGCCAGGCTGCCAGGACTGGCGATGGCCGCGAGGACCGTCGGGTCGCCTCAGATCCGCAACCGCGGCACGGTGGGCGGCAATCTCGGCACTGCCTCACCCGCCGGAGACGCGCATCCTCCGCTGCTCGCGGCCCGGGCCGACGTCGAGGTCGCCTCCGTACGCGGAGCCCGGCTGATCGGCGTCGGCGACTTCTACACCGGCGTGAAGCGCAACGCCATGAAGGACGATGAGCTGATCGCGGCCGTTCACATCCCGCTGCCGTCCGGGCCTGAGCAGTTCAGCAAGATCGGCACCAGGAACGCCATGGTCATCGCCGTTGCCGCCTTCAGCCTGGCCCTGCACCCCGACCGGCAGGAGGTCGGGACCGGAATCGGCTCGGCGGCACCAACGCCGAGGCCCGCACTGCGGGCCGAGCAATTCCTGGCGGCCGCGCTGACCGACACGGGCCTGTGGGAGTCCAGGGCTGAGCTGCCGCCAGCGATCGCTGCGAAGTTCGGCGAGCTGGTGCGGGCCGCTGCCGCTCCGATCGACGACGTGCGCGGCAGCGCGGCCTACCGCCTGCACGCCCTGGCCGTCATGGCCAGGCGGACGCTGGCGTGGGCGTGGCAGGATTACCGCGGCACCGCGGGACACGGCGACGGAGGCTGACTGAGGATGCGCGTTACCGCGACCATCAACGGCGAGCTCATGCGCGCGGACGACGTGTGGGAGGGCGAGAGCCTGCTCTACGTCCTGCGCGAACGGCTGGGCCTGCCCGGCTCCAAGAACGCCTGTGAGCAGGGCGAGTGCGGCTCCTGCACGGTGTACCTGGACGGTGTCGCGGTCTGCGCCTGCCTCGTCGCGGCCGGCCAGGCGCAGGGCCGCGAGATCGTCACGGTGGAGGGCCTGGCCAGCGGCGGCGACCTGCACCCGGTGCAGCAGGCGTTCATACGGGCGGGCGCCGTGCAGTGCGGGTTCTGCACGCCCGGCCTCATCGTCGCGGCGCACGACCTGCTGCGCCGGGTGCCGCATCCGAGCGACCTGGAGATCCGCGAGGCGCTGGCGGGCAACCTGTGCCGGTGCACGGGCTACGAGAAGATCGTCGGCGCCGTCCGGATCGCCGCGGCCGAGCTGACAGGAGATGGCGAGTGAACGCTCTCGTGCTGGACGGCTGCGCGATCGCGACGATGGACGGGCAGCGGGCCGAGTACGGTACCGGGCACATCGTCGTGACCGGGAACCGGATCTCGGCCGTCGGGCCGGGCGCCGCGCCCGCCATGGCGCAGGCCGACGGGGAGGCCAGGCGGATCGACGCCAGCGGCTGCCTGGCCACGCCTGGCCTGGTCAACACCCACCATCACCTCTATCAGTGGGTCACGCAGGGGCTCGCCTGCGACGCCACGCTGTTCGAATGGCTGACCGCGCTGTATCCGGTATGGGCGGCCATGGATGCCGGAGTAGTCGGGGCGGCCGCGACCGCCGGGCTTGCCTGGCTGGCCAGGACAGGCTGCAGCACGACGACCGACCATCACTATGTCTTCCCCCGCCGAGGCGGTGACGTGCTCGGCGCGACGGTCGAGGCGGCCGCAAACGTCGGCCTGCGCTTCCATCCGACCAGGGGATCGATGGACCTCGGCCAGAGCTCGGGCGGGCTGCCACCCGACGATGTGGTCGAGAGCCTGGACAAGATCCTGGCCGCGACCCAGGCCGCGATCGAGAAGTACCACGATTCCTCGGCCGGGTCGATGCTGCGCGTCGGCGTCGCGCCATGCTCGCCGTTCTCGGTGACCGGCGAGCTGCTGACCCAGACGGCGAAGCTGGCCCGCGCGGCCGGCGTCCTGATGCACACTCACCTGGCCGAGACCAGCGACGAGGCGACCTACTGCGCGGAGCGGTTCGGCTGCACGCCAGTGGAATACGCCGAGTCGCTGGGCTGGCTGGGTGAGGACGTGTGGCTGGCGCATGCGGTGCACCTAGACGACACGGCCATCGCCCGGCTCGCCGCCACCGGCACCGGCGTGGCCCACTGCCCCTCGTCCAACGGCCGGCTGGGGTCGGGCGTCTGCCGGACGCGGGCACTGCTGGATGCCGGGGTTGGCGTCGGCCTGGGCGTCGACGGGGCCGCGTCGAGCGAGGCCACGTCCCTGCTCGGCGAAGTCAGGCAGGCCGTGCTGACGGCGCGGGCGGCAGGCGGGCCGCGGCAGATGCCGGTCAGGCAGGCACTGGAGCTGGCGACGATCGGTGGCGCGCGGCTGCTCGGCCGGGCCGACGAGATCGGCTCACTCGAGCCGGGCAAGCTCGCCGATATCGCGCTGTGGCGGATGGACACGTTGCCGCACGCCAGCATCGCCGACCCCGTCGCCGCGCTCGTGCTCGGCGCGCCGGCCCCGCTTGAGCTGCTGCTGGTCAACGGCCAGCCGGTGGTCGAGCGCGACGAGCTGGTGACCGTCGACGAACAGCAGGTGGCCAGGGCCGCGCGCCGAGCCAGCCAGGAACTGGCCGGCACAGTCTGAGATCCCCATTGTCGGCGGGACAACCTGTCGGCAGGCGGCCCGCCGTCGTCGGCTAGGTTCTGAACGTGACCTCACCGCGCATTGCCATTGGCCCCACGAACAGCGAGTCCGTCAGCCAGGCCGTCCGTGACGGCGGCGGCACGGTGGTCGGTCTCGATGACGAGGCCGACGCGCTGGTCTGGCTCGTTCCGAGCGACACCGAGGGACTGCGGCGCAAGCTCGCCACCGACGGCGCCGTCCGCTGGATCCAACTGCCGTACGCCGGCGTCGAGGAACTAGCCGCCACCGGAGTCTTCGATCCGGCGTGGACGTGGACATGCGCGAAGGCCGCGTTCGCCGAGCCTGTAGCCGAGCACGCACTCATGCTCGCGCTGGCCGGGCTGCGCGGCCTGCCCGAGCGGATAACCGCCCGATCCTGGGGTAAGCCGGCGGGGATCAGCCTGTATGACGAGCCGGTCACGATCCTCGGCGGCGGCGGCATCGCGACCAGGCTGCTGGAGCAGATGGCGCCGTTCCGGGTGCGGGCGACCGTAGTGCGGCGCAATCCCGAGCCT
>JASHUE010000498.1:0-2904 GCA_030040195.1 Streptosporangiaceae bacterium
GCCACGTACTTCTCGACGCAGTCGTCGCCGCGGCCGGTATCGGCGAAGATGTCACCGTCGATCCCGCTGGTGTGCGTCAGGAGGTGCCGCATCGTCACCTGCTTGGTGACGTTTGGGTCGGCGAGCCGCAGCTCGGGCAGCACGTCGGCGATAGGCGCGTCAAGATCGAGCAGCCCCTCATCGACCAGCTGCATGACGACGGTCGCGGTCCAGACCTTGGAGATCGAGCCGATCTGGAACAGCGAGTCGGCGGTCGCCTCGACGCCGGTGTCCTTGTTCAGCACGCCATAGGCCAGCTCGACCAGCTCATCCTCCCGGCCGGGCCTGACCCGCAGGATGCCGAGCGCCGCTCCGGGGACTCGGTGCTTGCTGGCCAGCGCGGCCAGCCGGCGCTGCCAGTGGGCGGCATCGACGCCGGGGCGCCGCGGGCCCGCGGAGTCGCCCGCGTACTGCTCCATCCAGTCCACCACGCGCCGGTTGACATCGATGCGATGCGACGGCTTGCCGTTGAGGATGAACAGGTGCGACGCATCCGGGTAGAGCACCAGTTTGGTGGGCACGCCGCGCTCGTACAGCGCGGTGTGCCACTGCTCGGCCTGGCCGATCGGGCAGCGAACGTCCGCGGTCCCGTGCAGGATCAGCGTCGGCGTCCGCACGTCCGTAACCCGGGCCATGGGTGACATGGCCGCGTAGGCCGCCTGCCTGGCCCACGGTTCGCCGCCGAGTTCCAACTCGCTGAGGTGATGCCCGGCATCCGAGGTGCCGGCCATGCTGACCAGGTCACTGACCACGCCGCCCGCCACCGCGGCCGCGAACCGGTCGTCGCGGCTGGTGAGATAGCAGGTCATGAAGCCGCCGTAGCTGTAGCCCGTCACGGCCAGCCGTCCGGGGTCGGCCAGCCCTTGCGCCACCAGCTCATCGATCGGCTCGAGGAAGTCCCTGGCGTCGGCCTGGCCCCATGCGCCGAGTGCGGCGTTGAAGAAGCGTTCGCCGTACCCGTCGCTGGCCCGCGGGTTGATCAGCAGGACGGCCCAGCCACGGGCGGCAAGCTCCTGGTGGTAGACGTGCACAGGATCGGCCGCCCCATTCCATGCGTTGTGGGGTCCGCCATGAATGTCCAGCAGCAGGGGCTGCGGACCCTCCGCGGCCGGATCGCGGAGCAGCCAGCCTTGCACGGCCGTGCCATCGGAGATCACGAACTCGCGCTCCTCGCGCGTGTAGAACTCGATGCCATCCAGGCTCGCGCCGTGGCTGGTGCGGACGGTCTCGTCGCCCGTGCCCAGGTCGACTGTGACGATCTCGCCGAACGACGTGGGCGTGGCCAGCACGACGGCCAGCCTGTCTCCTGCGACCGACATGCCCGCGACGACGCGACCGGCTCCGGTGACCACAGGCCGCGGCGGCCGGTCCTTCGTCACCGCGTACGCGTGGCTGCACCCGCGGTCCCGTGCGCAGAACAGCACGGTCTGCCCGTCCCCCGCCAGCTGCGGAACGGCCCCTGGGTATGCCGCACTGCCGGGCAGGACATTGCGGTCGAGTGGCAGGGCCAGGTCGGTGACCGGGCCGCCATCGAGGGGAACGCGCAGCAGGCCGGCGTGACCCACCGGCCGGCCGACGGTGCCCACGACGAGAAGCGCGAGGCCGTCGGCCGTCCAGGTGGTACGGCCGCCCGTGCCCTCCGGCAGGCCGGCCAGCTCCGGATGCGCTGCCGGGTCAGACACGTCGAGGACGTAGACCGGTGCGCACATGGTCAGGTCGGAATCTGTCGCCGTGGCCGCGGCAAAGGCCAGGCGGGTCGAGTCGGGTGACCACGAGGGCTGGTCTGCGTGCCAGTCGCCGCTGGTCAGCTGCCGGCAGCTCCCCGTAGCCAGATCGACGACATGCACGTGGCTGCGCATAGTCCGGAGCAAGCCCGCGCCGTCGGACTGGTAGTTGAGCCGGTCGGCAACGATCGGCGCGGCTGCGCGTCCCGCCCTGGCCTTGTCGTCCTCCCCCGCGGCGGCGTGCATGTCTACCGGTGCGGTGAAGGCGATCTTCGAGCCGTCCGGGCTCCACTCTGGTGCCCCGGCACCCAGCGGCAGCGTCGTGAGCTGGTCCGGTTCGCCGCCAGCGGCCGGCAGCACCCATACCTGGGCCGGGCCATCCTGAGCGCGCAAGAACGCGATCCTGGTTCCATCCGGTGACCAGCCGGGCGCCGAGTCGGCCTGCCCGCGGGTCAGCTGCACCGGCTCCCCCTCGACCGCGCCCACTCGCCATAGCGTCCGCACCGTCCGGTCTGCCACCGCATCGATGGTGCTGAGCACGTACACAATCTGGCTGCCGTCCGGGGCGAGCGCCGGTTCTCCCGGCACGGCCAACGTGGTCAGGTCATCAGTGCGCAGGCGTCGTGTCACCGGGCATCTCCTCGGTCAGGGCGCGGGTATGTACAGCTTCGTCCCTTAGCTTGGCTAACCGCCAGCCGCCCGCCTAGTCCGCCGGCTGGCTCCGCCTGGTTCATTGTCCGCGGCTTGGGCGGTTCCGCACTCGATGGCCCGCAAACACGCATAAAATTGGGCATTCGCCCGAGCCAGCCCGCCCGACGCCGAGGTTAGCCGATGGACTCCGAGCCTGCCGTGATCGCCAGCCTCCGCAAGGCGGTGGCGGCGCTGCCCGACGACCTCGGCTTGCGGCTGCACCTAGCCAGCATGCTCCTGGCCGCGGGTCTGCGCGAGGAAGGGATCAGCCACCTCGGCGCGGTAGTGCAGGCGGACCCGGCGAACCTCCAGGCGCTGCAGATGCTCGGCGAGCTCGGCTCGAGCAAGCAAGCCAGGTCGGCGCCGGGCGCCGCCCAGGACCCCGGCGAGGTACCGCCCGCTGAAGAAGCCCCGGCGCCCGCCGCGGGCCAGTCCGCGAGCCCGCAGGCCC
>JASHUE010000499.1:0-2844 GCA_030040195.1 Streptosporangiaceae bacterium
CCAGGGCGGCGCGGCATTCGTTCCCAACAGCGAGGTCGACAAGCTGGAGTGGGTGCCAGCCAGCGCCGCCAGCCGCAGGCTCAGCTACGGTCATGACGCCGAGCTCCTGGCCGAGTTCACCGCGGGACCGCGGCGGACGGCGCCGCTGATCCTCATCCGGCACGCGTCGGCGGGGAGTAAGTCCGACTGGCAGAAGGCCGACGACTCGCGGCCGCTGGATGCGCGCGGCAGGCAGCAGGCCAAGATGCTGGCCCGGCTGCTGCGCTGCTTCGGGGCCGCGCGCGTGCTGAGCTCGCCGACCGAGCGGTGCATGGCCACCGTGCGCCTGTTTGCCGAGTCCGAGGGCGCCGAGGTAGAGCAGGTGGACGCGTTTGCAGTGTCAGCCGGTGGCCGGAAGAAGGGTGCCAGACAGGCGGCCGATCCGCAGGCGCATGATGCCGCGCGCGTGGTCGCGAGCGCCGCGTCCGACGGCCGGCCGACCGTAGTCTGCGCCCACCGCGAGAACATGCCGCTGCTGCTTGAGGCGGCGTGCCGGCAGCTGGGCGCCGAGGCGCCGGCCGGACCGCCGCTGCGCAAGGCTGAGTTCTGGGTGCTGCACCGGGCCGGCGGCAGGCTGGTCGCAGCCGAGCGGCATCACCCGGACGGCGACGAAGAAGATCTCTTACGTGCTGCCCGCTACCCGGCGGTCTCGGGCAGTGCCGCGCCTGGCTGCCAGTCCAGGGTCGGCGGCAGTGATCCCTCGAGGATCAGCAGCCAGCGCTTGACCTCCGGTCCGGCACCGCCGCTGTAGCCGCCGAGACCGTCGCTGGCCAGCACGCGGTGACAGGGGACGATCACCGGGATCGGGTTCGACCCCATGATCCTGCCGACGGCGCGAGCCGGCACCACGTCCCCGTCGGCCACCAGGTCGGCGCGGCTGGCTAGCTCGCCATAGCTGGTGGTCCGCCCGTAGCCAACCGAGCCGGCCAGTACTTCAAGCACGTGCCGCTGCGCGCCGGAGGTGGCCGACCAGTCCAGCGGCAGGTCGAAGTCGCGGCGCTGGCCGCAGAAGTACTCGCCTAGCTGCCGGCGCGCCTGCGCCGGGAGGCTGTCGTCGACCGGGTCACGGGCGGGAACCCGGTCGCGGGCGGCCGCGGGCCGTCCCGCCGGCGGGCCGAACCGAACCCGGGCCACGCCGGCCGTGCTGCAGCCGACCGACACCTCGCCCACCGGGGTGTCGAGCCAGGACCAGCTGAGGTCGGTCACCTGTCCATTGTCGCCGGCCGGCCCGCGCGCGCAGCACCGCGGCCAACTGTCGGCGGCCGGCGATACAACGGCAGTGTCAGCTGACCGCGGCGTGAGAAAGGGTGATGCGGAATGTCTGACGACAACATCGCGAGCGCGATTGAGGCCGAGCTCATCGAGCTGTCGGGTCTGCTCACCGAGCCGGGCGAGCGAGAGTGCTTACGGTGCTACCTGCTCCGGATGATCTACGAGTTCGGCTGCGACGGGACGCACCGGTGGACAACCAGGTGGCGGGACATCCGTGCGCCGCGCGCCCGCGGGCTCGTGCCGAAGCTGCAGCGGCTCGGCGCGTGCTGCTGTGACTGCGAGGCCTTGCTCAATGTTTACCCCGACTACCCGGACACTGACACGTTGCTGCCTTGTGCGGGGCAGCCGGAGCCTGGCTCCTGCGCGCCCTGCAACCTGAGGCACCTGCGGCGCACGGCCTGACCGCGCCCGCCGGGGCTCCCCTACTCGTCGCCCTTCTCCAGGATGCGCAGCAGGGCCTTGGCGATCGGCATGGCGGTGAGCTCGACCTGCCAGGGCCTGGCCCCGTAGCCGACCAGCTCAGCCGCGACGGAGGTAACGCTGACATCCGGCGGCGGCTGCCACGACAGGCGACGGACGGCGTCGGGCTGAAGCAGGTTCTCGGCCGGCAGGCTGTGCTCGTCGGCCAGGGCAGCCACGACGGCGCGGACGGCGGTCAGCCTCTTGAACGCCTCCGGGTCGCGCTCTTGCCACCGGTGCGCGGGCGGCGGTCCGTCACTCGCCGGCGCCGAGGGTGCGGGGAGCGCGCGGTCGGGCTGCGCTCGGGCGCGGCTGATGGCCCGTAGCCACTCGGGCAGGTGGCGGCGCGCCCCGCGCGCGGTGAAACCGGCGATCGCGGCGAGCTCGTCGGCGCCGCTCGGCATCGCCTTGGCCGCCTCGACGATGGCCGCATCGGACAGCACCTTGGTCGGTGACACGTCCCGGCGGCGCGCGATCTTGTCCCGCTCGAGCCAGAGTTCGCGGACCACGGCCAGACTGCGGCGGCTGCGGACGCGGTGAATTCCCGACGTGCGCCGCCACGGATCAGAGCGCGGCGGCGGCGGACCGGCGGACAGCGCCGCAGCGAACTCCTGCCGGGCCCACTCCAGCTTCCCCTGCTCGGCGAGCTGCGCGGCAAGCACGTCGCGCAGGTCCACCAGAACCTCCACGTCGAGGGCCGCGTACCGGAGCCACTCCTCCGGCAGCGGTCGGGTAGACCAATCGGCGGCGGAGTGACTCTTCTCCAGGCCGAGGCCCAGCGTCGTCTCGACCAGGGTGGCCAGGCCGACCCGCGGATAGCCGAGTAGCCGACCCGCTACCTCAGTATCGAACAGCTGCCGCGGCCGGTACCCGAGGTCAGCCAGACAGGGAAGATCCTGCGACGCCGCATGCAGCACCGCCTCGGTCCCGGCCAGCGCCGCGTCAACCCCAGACAGGTCGCTGCACGCCACCGGATCGATCAGCACGGTGCCGGCTCCGGCCCGCCGGAACTGGACCAGGAAGGCGCGATGGCCGTACCGGAAGCCCGAGGCACGCTCGGCGTCCACGGCTACC
>JASHUE010000500.1:0-2848 GCA_030040195.1 Streptosporangiaceae bacterium
AGGCCCACCGCATGGGCCAGTCGACCTTCCACACCAGCTTGCCGCGGCGGAATTCGTTCAGCCTGACCGTCTCCGAGTGCCCGCACGCACACGTGTAAGACATCTCCGTCGTCTGATCGTCATAGCTGGTGACGGTGGTCATGTCGGTATCGCAGGCGGTGCAATACGGCTTGTAGGGGAAGTATCCCGAGCTGGTGCGGCCGTCGTCTTCTGAGGCCGCGCCCGATCCCTCCGCCGCCAGCCGCGCCGCCTCCAGCGCGGCCGGGTCCTGCGAGATGTTGTCGACGTCTTCGGCCGCACCGGGTGTCACAGTCTTGGGCTTCGTGCGGTACCGCCCGAGCACGGCGTCAATGCGATCCCGCTCCCGCATGGCCAGCAGTACCTCGTCGACGTAAGCGCCGGAGGTGTACATCTGCGTCTGGCTGATGCCCCGGTACTCGACGCCGAGCCGCTCCAAGGCCTCGGCCATCGGCGCCATGAAGTGCTCGGCCCAATTCGGATACGCGCTCCCCGGCGGTGCCGGGACAGAGGTCAGCGGCCGTCCGATGTGGGCGGCCCAGGACTGATCGATGTCGGCCGGCACCCGGCGCAGGCGATCGAAGTCGTCCCAGGACAGGATGTGGTCGCACTCGATCCCGCGGCGCCTGACCTCGTCGGCCACGAAGTGCGGGACCATGATCTCGCGCAAGTTGCCCAGATGGATAGGTCCTGAGGGGCTGATGCCTGACGCGACGACGACCGGCTTGCCCGGCGCTCGCCGGTCGGATTCGGCGATGACCTCGTCGGCAAGCCTCGCTACCCAGTCGGCATCCGTGTTCTGCTGCTGCGTCACGACTGGCACGTCCTTCCCCTCGGTGCGCGGTTCAGCTCGAGCGCCGGGCGGATCAACCCTCGAGCGCCCGGCGCATCGGCCGGAACTTGGTCTCGGTCTCGGCGAGTTCGGCCGCAGCCTGAGACCCGGCGACGATGCCGCAGCCGGCAAACAACCGCGCCCGGCTGCCATCAACCTTGCCGCAGCGCAGCGCAATACCCCACTCGCCATTCCCACGGTAGTCGACCCAGCCGACGGGACCGGAGTAACGGCCCCGGTCCATCCCCTCCAGCTCGCGGATCAGCTGCAGGGCGGTCTCGGTCGGGGTGCCGCAGATCGCCGCCGTGGGGTGCAGCGTGGCGGCAAGTTTCAGGGCTGAGGCGTCGCCGGCCAGGACGCCGGTGACCTTGGTGGCCAGGTGCTGGTAATCGGCCATTTGCAGCAGGAACGGGGCGGGATCAACCGCGAGTTGCCCGCACAGCGGGGCGAGCAGTTCGCGCACCGAGTCCACTGAGTACTGGTGCTCCTCGGCGTCCTTGGCCGATCCCAGCAGCGCCGCGCTGAGTGCTGCGTCGTCGGCCTGGCTGCCGCCGCGCGCCATCGTCCCGGCCAGGACCAGCGAGCTGACGTCCCGGCCTTCGCGGCTGATCAGCAGTTCGGGTGTCGCGCCGACCAAGCCCGCGCATGCGAAGGTGTAACAGCCGGGCGCCCTGGCGGCGAGCCGGGCCAGCAGGATCCGGCCGTCGATCGGAGCCGAAGCGGACGCGTACAGGTCACGGGCGAGCACGACCTTGCGCAGTTCGCCGGCCTTGATCCTGGCGACCGCGGCGGCGACGGCCTGCTCCCACTGCGGTGCCGTCAGGCTGCCGTCGCTCCACCTGACCTCGTCCGGCGGGTACGCGGCCGCGCTGACATGCTCCCTGACGCCGGCTCCGGTGATCGTGGTGAGCCACGCGACACCGCCGCGGCGGGCCACGATCGTGGCCGGCACGATCAGGACTGAGCCGTCCGAGTCTGGGTCGAACGTGAAGCTGCCAAAGGCGACCGGCCCGGTTCCAGGCAAGCAGACGTCATCGGTGACGCCGGCCGCACCGAACAGTCCGGCCAGCCACCTCTCGGCCGCCGCGAAGCGGTCCGCGCCGGCCGGCAAAGTCAGGCGCGCGGCCTCACCCCAGCCGACGAGCCCGTCGCCTTCGTGGATCCAGGCCGACGCCTCCGGGCCCGGCAGCCGGGTAAGCAGATCACCGGGGTTAGGCACCTTGACTGTCTTAACAGTCAAGCCTGGTGGCATCGGCCGCTCCCTGGCATTCCGGAGTTTCTCAGACAGTCAACTCTACGTGCGGGCACGGCCGGGCCAGTGCAGGACCTGGCCCGGCGCTGGGCTAAGAGCGCGCCCGCCAGGAGGTAGCCCAGCCACGCGGCCAGTACCCCGGCGGCGAGGCTGCCGATCACGTTCACGCCGGCCTCGCCGATCGCACGGTCCTCGAGCAGCCGCAGCGTCTCGTAGCCGAACGTCGAGAACGTGGTCAGCCCACCGCAAAAGCCAGTGCCCACCAGGGCCAGCACCGATGATGGCAGGCCGAGATGCCGCCCGGCACCGAGCAGAAAGCCGAGCAGGGCCGACCCGGCCACATTGACCGCGAAGGTGCCCCAGGGGAACACGGTGTCGTGCCGGGCCTGCACGGCGCGGTCAGCCAAGTACCTGGCGGGCGCCCCGATCATGCCGCCTACCAGCACGAGCAGGAGGGTCACGGCTGGCTGCCGCCCGCATACGTGTGTACGTGCACGTCGTCGACAATGATCAGGCCGCCCGTCACCAGTTCCGCGATATCGTCGAGGAACTGCTCGGTCTTGTCCGCCGTGTCCACGATGATGATCGCCATCGGCAGGTCCTCGCTCAGCGACAGCAGCCTGCTGGTGTGAATTCGCGACGACGCGCCGTAACCCTCGATCCCGCGGAACACGCTGGCGCCCGCCAGCCCGCGCTGATGCGCCCGGTGCACGATCTCGGCGTAGAGCGGCTTGTGGTTGTAGCGA
>JASHUE010000501.1:0-5284 GCA_030040195.1 Streptosporangiaceae bacterium
ATCCCGTCCGACCGGCTCAGCCATAGACCCGAGATCGGCCGCGGCCGCGCGTCATAGGGCACGTAGTAGTCGCGCGTCTCCCAGGGCAGTCCGGTCAGGATGCCGACATACCCGGCCGCGCCGGCCGTCACCGCGGCGTCGCCAACGGTGTTGAAGCTCGGGCCGAACGGCAGCGTCTGCAGGAGCGCGTCGAAGTCGCCGTCAGGGTCAAAGGCGAACGTTGCGCCGTCGCGCATCAGCGACTGGGGCAGGTCGATGAAGGTGACGGGCTCGACCACGATGCGATCGCGAACATCGGCCACATCGGCCGGAACCAGATCGCGTTCCAGCCCGGCACAGCCCTGCGTGTAGGGCAACGCGAAGCCGGCGAACCGGCGCGCGGCGGCCGGATCATCCGCCGGCCAGACCTCGAGCAGGGCCGAACCGGACTCCCACATCGGCAGATCGACCGGCTCGAGCACGACATTTTCCAGCCCGATCTCGGCGAACCGCCGCGCGGCCCATTCCTCGGCCCGGCGATCTCCGGCGTAACCGGGCCTTCGGATGCCCAGGACGACGATCGCCTCGATGTCGGCCATCATCCGCGCCGCGGATGGCACCTGCCTCACGCCAGCTGCTCCAGAACTGCCCGTCCGTCCGCACCATCTCGCGCCACGATAGACGACCGGAGTTCCCGGCCGGCCGCAGCCGCGGACCGACGAGTCGGCCGGACCTGGCCGCCAGGCCGTCCCCGCCCTGCGTACACGGGTGTGCGGACCGAGGCCTAGCCGGCGTCGACCAGGTAGGCGCGGGTCACCGTCTCGACTGTCTTGTCGCCGTGAGCATCGGTCACGATCGAGCGCAGGGCGACGTAACCGCCGGTGACCGGGTTGGCGATCGTGGTGACCCAGCCGCCGGAATTCGACTGCAGGGCCAGCGCGTGCCAGCTCCGCCCGTCGTTGAACGAAACCTGCACCTGGACGCTGGTGAGCCGGTAACGCGGCGTCGGCACCGCCTGACCGCCGCCGCGCAGCACGTACACCTGCAGCGTGGTGGTGCTTCCGCCCGCGGCGTCGTTGGACGGGCCGAGCCCAGCTGGCCGGAACTCGGTGACGGTGACGGGGGCCGCCTCGAGGTCGGCCGCGTGCCCGGTGACCGGGGCGTAGCGGAAGTGCCAGGACAGCGTGACCGAGGTCGATAGCAGGACGCCGCGGGTGGACGGCCGGGTGAACGCTGCGGTCAACGTGTACCAGCCGGCGGAGCGGGGCCGGCCGGTGAAGGTCGAGTCCTTGCCGCAGAGCTGGATCGGACCCGAACCGCCAGAAGGCGCGAGCGAGACCCGGCCCCGGCCCTCGCAGTCCGTGCTCGATACCAGCGGGTCCGCGAAGATGCCGCGCGGCGCGAACGTGATCTTGGCGCCGTCGATGACGGGAAAGTCGGCCCGTGGCCCGGCCACCGCGCTGCCCAGCACCTCGGCGTACACGTGGCCGGCCAGGTAGGTGCCGGCCTGGGTCAGGATCCGGGTCAGGGCGATCTTGGAGGCGCCGAAGTTCAGCTGGGTCTGCCACTCACCCGGCGTCCGGTAGTCGGCGTAGGAGGCCGGCAGCGTCTCCTCCGGCACCATCAGCGAGCCGCAGCCGTCGTAGCTCTCGACTACGTTGCGCAGCGGCGTCGGGTTCTCGTTCGCCCGGAGTTCCACCTGTACCTGGGCCATGCCCGAGACGCTCTGATCGTACTGCGGGCTCGGCGGGATGCCGCCGTTGTCGGCGCCGGCCTCCTCGTAGAACGTGCCGGGCGCTGGATAGTAGGTCTGGTAGACGAAGCGTAGGCCGCGCCCCGACATCGGCTTGACGTACACCGTGCCGGGGGCGGCGTTGCCGTCGACCAGCGTCGGCACGATCAGCATCCCGGTGACCGGGACGAACGCCCGACGCAGCCGGACGCACAGCATGGCCTGCTGGTTCGCCTGCGTCACGCCCGTCGGCAGCCCGCTGAGCGTCGCGTCAACGAGGACGGACTTCACCGCGCTCAGCGTGACGGTCACGTCCGACCTGACGGTGATCATCTTGGCCACGAGCGTGCCACTGTTCTGGCCCGGCTCGGGAACCGCCGCGGCCACGACGTAGGTGCCCGCCGGCACCGTGACCGAGCTCAGGTACGTCAGGTAGTCGACGCCGTTGCTGGCGCCGAACACGGACGGCTGGATCGCTACCGCCTTGCCGGCCCGGTCGATCCCCTTGATCTTCAGCGTGTACTGCGCCAGCGCCTGCGCGGGCGCCCAGGTCGGCGCCGCCGAGGCTGCCGATGCGACGAGGATGGCTGCGACCGCGCAGAGCGCAGCTAGAGCTGCGAAACGGGACGACGTGCGCATGAACCCACTCCCCATCTGACATGCCGTCAGACGGGAGCGTAACTAACCTGCCGGGCGAGCGCGCCGTGATCCGGGTATACGTCTAGATGACGAAGCCGGCCGCGATCGGCGCCGTTCTCTCGCCCGGTTCGCTGCCTCCCGGATCTGTCGTGGTGGGGGGCACGGCAGGCGCGCCGGGCCTTCCCCCGCCGCCATGCGGGCATGCGAAATCCATGCGCGCGCCGCTCGCTAAAAATTTGCGCAATAGCGCAAGTCGGGTCGTTCTTGCCGTAGTCTGCTGATAGTTGCCAGTTCGGCATACGGCATGGATGCCCCGCCAGCTCACCCCCCCAGCTGGCGGGGCATCATTGCGCCCCCGCACAGGTACGGCGCTTCAGGCGATACGAGTGCCGAGCATTCGCTGGTTGCGCCACCAGTTCGTGCCGTCGGCGGACTCGAGGCCGGTCCAGCTGAACGAGCCGGGCGTAATGTCGCTGAAGGTCCAGCGGTTGTGCGTGCCGTCCGGATCGCAGCCCTCCAGCACGACCGTGTCCGCGACCGCGCCACCGCGCAGCACGGTCGTGACGCCGGACACGACGCCCAGGTAGTAGATGGTCCACTGGCCGGTCGCCGGGTCGTAATAGCGGACCGTCGTGCCGCCCGCCGAACGCCGGGTTCGGTCGGCCGGGTCGTCGCCTTCGACATCGGGGAAAGTGGCGATGACGTCCTGGATCGCGCGTCCGTCCAGGATCCAGGCGAACGACCACTCCCACCGGCCGTGATAGCGGCGCTTCCCGTCCTGGTTGTAGTACTCCACGTCCATGTCCCAGACGCCGACGAACTGACCGAACAGCATCAGCGGTTCGCGCCAGGCGGGAAACGGCCCGTCCGCGCGCAGGCTGGTCAGGATCGGGAAGCCGTTCACCGGGCCGCCTGTGCTACGCCAGCGAGCCTGCCCCAGAGTCCCGGATAGTCGAGCACGAAGCCACGGTCATCGACGCTCAGGTCGCGCTCGAATGACCCCGATTCATATCGGAACCGGCTCAGATCAGCCCCGTCCCCGTTCAGCCGGGTATAGCGCTGACGGGCCTTCCTGACCTCCAGTTCCGGCACGCTCACGTACGCCACGTCGATGTCGTGGGTCGCTCCGGCGGACCAGTCAAGCCGCCGGATCGGCAGTGTGTTCGTCAGCGGGGTGCAGTTGATGTCGATGTCGATGCACCTGGCGAGGTCGGGCCGGGAAGTCCCGTTCTCGAGCCAGCCCCCGTCCTCGTGCGTCAGCGTCAGCGTTCGCTCATTCCCGGCGCTGGCGACGTCGATGGTCAGCCTCCGGAAACGCCAGCCAGCGTCGCAGGCCAGGCGGTATGCAACGGTGACCAGGCCGCTCTCGCCCAGGACGACGTGACTCGCGGCGGTCATGCCGTCGGCGTCATCGGACACGATCGCGTGCTCCATGCCCGGCCATTGCAGCGCCGTCCAGCCGAGGTCTGCCGTCATTGTTCGGCCTTTCAAGTGATAACCGTCTACAGGGTTAGCAAGTTACGCGATGCTCGCCTGGGGTGCAACCGCTATAATGCTTTGATGGTTAACAGCGCCGATTTCGCTGGGCAGGTCGCGCCGGCTGAGCTGGAGCAGGTCAGGAAGCTGCTGAATAGCTGGCTCATCCCGAATGACACGCGGCAGCCGACCGACCGGTTCGGTGAGCTGGCCCGCGAGTTGCGCTGGCGGCGCGGCGACGCGGAGCTGGTGCGCGAGCTACGCGACGACCTCAGGCACGCGGTGGAGTCGAGGGACGCCGGATGCCTGAATCAGTGGATCGCGCGTACCCACCTGCGCCCGGTCGTTGAGGAAGGCGGGATCGTCTACCGGCACCGGGCCGGGCCGGCTGGCCGCTATCTGGCCGCGGTGATCTCCGCCATCAGCGCGGGGACCTGGAAGCGTCTCAAGGCGTGCCCGGACTGCAAGTGGATCTTCTATGACAACACCAGGAACGGCAGCAAGCGGTGGTGCCTGATGTACGCGGGCGGCCCGGACGGCCGGGCCTGCGGCACGATCGCCAAGGTGCGGCGCTACCGGGATCGCCGCGTCGGTTAGCGTCGGACTGTGTGCTTGCTCATCGCGCTATTCCAGCTCCTGCCCGAAGCTCCGCTGATCATCGCGGCCAACCGCGATGAGCTGTACGAGCGCCCGGCCGTCGCGATGACGGTGCTGCGCTCGCAGGATCCCCGCATACTCGGCGGCCGCGACGAGCAGGCCGGCGGCACGTGGCTGGCCGTGAACGAGCACGGTGTGGTGGCGGGCCTCACCAATCAGCCTTCCGCGGCGGGGCGGGACCCGAGCAAGCGATCTCGCGGTGAGCTGCCGCTGGCCTTTGCGGCGGACCGGGACGCGGCAAGCGCGGTCAGCGCGGTCACCGTGAATCCGGCCGACTACAACCCGTGCTGGATGCTGGTCGGCGACCGGCACTCGCTCTTCTCGATCGGCGTGTCCGGCGGCAGCAAGGCCGAGGTCGAGCAGCTCGGACCCGGCCTGCACATCCTGGAGAACGCGCCGCTGCGGGCGCGCTCGGCTAAGGCCGTGTTCGTCGAGGGGCTGGTGCAGGCCGAGCGGGCGGCCCGGCCCGATGCGGGTGTGGCGGGCACGATCGAGGCCCTGGAGGCGGTCCTGCGGATCCATCAGCCGGCGGTCCCGGAGCCGCGGGCCGATGAGGCGGGACGTGTCTGGCCGCCGGAGCTGTCCGCGCCGTGCGTGCACACGCCGACCTACGGCACCAGGTCGGCCATGACCGTCAGCATTCCGGCCCACGGCAGACCAGTGGTGCGGGTGGCCGACGGTCCGTCGTGCGAGACTTCGTTCCGCGATATGAGCGGTCTGTGGCAGGAAGGCTCGTCACCGGATGGCCGGTGACGATGCTCCGCCGCTGCTCATCCCGGTCGCCGTGGGCTCGCAGCCGCA
>JASHUE010000502.1:0-4639 GCA_030040195.1 Streptosporangiaceae bacterium
GTCCCGTGGTGGTTCCGGACCGATTTCCTGGGCCAGCCACGGCCCGGCCAGGACGAGCAGCTCGTCATCAACGGGGTCATGGGCCAGGCCGACGTCTGGGTGAACGGCACCGAGATCGCCACCCAGGCCACCGTGGAGGGCGACTACACCAGCTACACCTTCGACGTCAGCAACCTGCTCAGGCCGGGCGTCAACACGCTGGCCCTCGAGCTCTACCCGAACAACCCCAGCACGATGTTCACGCTTGACGACGTGGACTGGAACCAGATCCCGCCGGACAACAACACCGGCATCCAGTTCCCCGTCCAGTTGCACGTCTCCGACGCTCTCGGCATCTCCAACACGTACGTGACCCAGCAGGACACTGCCGACCTCAGCAGCACCGCCCTCACCGTGTACGCGGACGTGACCAACAACACGCCAGCGCAGCAGGCCGGCGTGGTCGTCGCGACGATCAGGCCGCCAGGCGGGGGCGCACCGATCAGGGTGTCGCAGCCGGTATCCCTCGGCCCGGACCAGAGCGAAACCATCACCTTCACCCCGGCCAGCTACGGCCAGCTGACGATCAGCCACCCGCAGGTCTGGTGGCCTTACCAGATGGGCGGGCAGCCGCTCTACGAGCTGAAGGCCGCGGTCTTCAGCCAGGACGGCCTGTCCGACGCTGCACCCGAGCAGGACTTCGGCATCCGCACCGTGGAGACCTACCTGACCAAGCCATCCACCCTGCTGCCCGAGGGCGCGCGAGTCTTCGAGGTCAACGGGGTTCCCTTCGACTTCCGGGCGGGCGGCTGGTCGGAGAACATCTTCCTGCACTACTCCGCCTCCGACCTCGCCAACCAGATCACGCTGATGAAGAGCCTCGGCATCAACGGCATCCGCACCGAGGGCAAGGAGATGCCGCAGGACTTCTACAACCAGATGGACCAGGCCGGCATCCTGATCGACGCCGGTTTCCAGTGCTGCGATAAGTGGGCGCCCCCCTTCAGCGGCCGCAGCGTAACCGCGCAGGACTACCACGTCATGTACGAGTCCGCACTCACGATCGGCGAGCAACTCCGCGACCACCCGAGCGTGCTGGACTTCAGCTGGAGCGACAATAACCCGATCGCCGAGCAGGAAGTCGTCAGCGACGCCGGGTTCAGCCAGTCCGGCTTCCAGGATCCGATCATCTCCTCGGCCGAGTACAACCCGAGCGCGATCTACGGTCCTTCCGGCGAGAAGGAAGGCCCATACGACTGGGTGCCACCGAGCTACTGGTACGACACGACCCATTCCAGCAACAACGCGCTGGACGAGGACAGCACGCTGACCAACGTCGGCGGCTCGTGGGGCTTCGACAGCGAGCAGAGCGCCGGCGCCACCGTCCCGACGATGGACTCGATCGAGCGGTTCCTGTCGCCTGCTGACCAGGCGGCGCTCTGGCAGGAGCCGGACGCCCACCAGTTCCACACCAACTACGAGTCCACCGACGGTACCCACTCCGGCTACGCCTTCGGGACGCTGGACAACCTGGACACGGCGATCGCCGCCAGGTACGGCCAGTGGGACAGCCTGGCCCAGTACGTGGAGGAGGCACAGGTCCAGAACTACGAGGACACCCGCGCCCAGTTCGAGGCATTCATCGACCACTGGAACAACGCCTCGCCGTCCACCGGCACCGACTACTGGCAGCTGAACAAGGGCTGGCCGACCCTGCTGTGGGACTTGTATAACAACGACTACGACGAGGCCGGGTCGTACTTCGGCGCCAAGAAGGCGAACGAGGACCTGCATGTCCTGTACGCGCTCGACACCGGCAAGGTCACGATCGATAACCTCACCGGGGTCAGCCAGCCCGGCCTGAGCGTGCAGGCCAGGGTCTACAGCCTGAGCGGCACGGTGCTTAACAACCAGACGACCAGCAGCCCGATCACGCTCGCCCCGCAGCAGGTGCGCACCGGAGTGCTGACCCCGAAGGTGCCCGCGGTCACCAAGCCACCGACCAAGGCCAGTGCCTACTTCGTCGAGCTGATCCTGCGCCAGCACGGCACCGTCGTTGACCGCAACGTCTACTGGCTGTCGACCCAGCAGGATGTCATCGACTGGGACACCGGGAACCCGAACGACACCACCGAGGGCAACCCGCAGGCAAACAACGGCGCGCCGCTCAGCCAGTACGCCGACATGACCGCGCTGCAGCAACTGCCGTCGGAGTCGGTCGAGGTCTCGGCCGACACGGTCCAGCAGCCGGGCCCGGACGGGGACGACCTGATCACCAACGTCACTATCACCAACCCGTCGTCGAACAAGGCGGTCGCCTTCTTCCTGCGCGCCGACGTGCGCCGCGGGACCGTGGCCGGGGCGGCTAACCCCGGCGACAACGAGGTGCTGCCGATCACCTGGACCGACAACGACATCACGTTGTGGCCGGGTCAGTCGGAGACCCTCACGGCCAGCTACCGGTCCTCGGACCTGCGTGGCGCGGATCCCGTGGTCAGCGTGTACGGCTGGAACGTGCCGCAGACCGTGTTCGCGGCACCGCAAAGTGCAGCAGCGGCAGCCGCCGTCCACGCCGCGTCGACCGCGGCGCACGTCCAATATTTCGGGAACGCAGACGGTCAGGCGCTGGTCACGGGCACGGCGCGTCCAGGTGTAGGGAGCCAGCCGGGAACGGCGCCTGCCAACCCGGCGCACCCGCGCACCGGGCCCGCCTGGTCGATTACGGTCGTGGCGAACTCACCCGACACGACGCCGTCGACCAGCTTCACCCAGGGCGACAACGCCGACACCTACACCCTCACCGTGACCAACACGGGTAATGAGGCGACCGACGGCACGACGCCCGTCGACGTCACGGACATCATCGACCCGAATATCAACTTCACTTCGATCGCCGGCACGGGCTGGACCTGCAACTCCAACAACAACCCCACGCTGGTCTGCACCGAGACCGGCGGACCCGGCGGCAAGCCTGCCGTGCTGGAGCCCGGCCAGTCTTACCCGCCGATCACGCTCACCGTGCAGGTGCCGCTCGGTACCGGATACGGCAACCAGGACTCGCATGACGGCCTGCACGTGACCAACGCCGCCTTCGTCAGCGGCGGGGCGAAGGGCACGCCGACGGTCTCGCTGGCCAGCCCGACCCCGATCGTCGGCGTCCCCGAACTGACCGCCGACAACGCCGTCGACGGCGCGTTCCGCCAGGGCGACAACGGCGACCGGTATGAGATCACCGTCATCAACGAGGGCGGCGCCGCGACCGACGGCAGCAGTTCGGATCCGATCACGGCCACGGTCTCGGCTCCGGCCGGGGAGACGATCCAGGCGCTGTATGGCAGCGGCTGGACCTGCAGCCTGCCGGCGATCACGACCCCGCAGGCCGAGCCCGCCGACACCTGCTACCGCAGCGACGTGCTCGCCGGGGAGAACGGCGAGGATCCGCCGATCACCGTCGTCGTCAGCGTGGCCGACAACGCGCCGGCCTCGGGGACGGAGTCGGTGACCGTATCGGGCGGCGGCAGCCAGGGCGGTCCGTCGACCGTCAAGGCGCCGACCACGATCGAGCAGGCGGCCGACCTGAACGCGGCGAGCACCCACTCGGGCAGCTTCGCCCAGGGTGGCACGGGCAGTTACACACTGACCGTGTCCAACGTCGACGGTCCCAACGCGCCCTCGACTGGCGGTCCCTCATACGGCCTGGTCTCGGTCGCCGACGACCTGCCCTGGGGCCTGACCGCCACCTCGATGTCGGGCAGCGGCTGGACCTGCAACGTCAGCGCCGTCACCTGCTACCGCAGCGACGAGCTAGCCGCTGGCTCGTCCGACCCGACGATCACGCTGGCGGTGCAGGTCGCCGCGAACGCGCCCGCCTCGGTGACCAACTCGGTGACCGTGTCCGGCGGCGGGATGACCACCGGGGCGGACTCCTCCACCTCGGCGGGCGGGCAGACCGGAACCGACCCGACGACGATCACCCAGACTGGCCCGGCTGGCACTCCCCCGCCGCCACCGGCGGCGCCGTCGCTCTCGGTCACCAGCACGCACTCGGGCAGCTTCGCCCAGGGCGACGCGTCCGACTCCTATCGGCTGAGCGTCTCGAACGCCGCGGCCGCCGGGCCGGCGTCGGGCCTGGTGACGGTCACCGACACGCTGCCGGCCGGCCTGACCCCGGTCGAGATGTCCGGCTACGGCTGGACGTGCTCGCTGGCGCCGGCCGTCTACGTCGTGACATCGACGTCACGGCGCGGCGGCGTGCCGAACACCTACGAGCCGCAGCCGACGTGCTTCCGGTTCGGCACGCTCCCGGCCGGAAGCTCGTACCCGCCGATCACGCTGAGCGTTGCGGTCGCGAACAACGCGCAGCCCTCGGTCACCAACCAGGTGACCGTGTCCGGCGGCAGCGCTACCCCGGCGACCGGCAGCGACGCCACGACCGTCACCCAGTTGCCGGAACTGGCGGTCAGCAGCTATGACTCCGGCGGTGGCGTCCCGTACGGGCCGTTCCTGCCCGGCGGGGAGGGCCAGCACGACATCTACAACATCACCGTGGCCAATGTCGGCTACGCCGCGACGACCGGCACCGTCACGTTCGCGGCCGACCTCCCCGACGGTGTGCAGGCCCTGTCGATGTCTGGCGCGGGCTGGTCATGCACGCTGGCCA
>JASHUE010000503.1:0-4733 GCA_030040195.1 Streptosporangiaceae bacterium
ATTCCCGAGCGGATTGACCAGGCGCGCGAAGTTGGGCGCCGCCGGGTATGGCTCTGGCTGCCGGGAACGCAGCCAGAGGAAACGGGAGGCGCGAGCATGATCATCGACCGACCGCATGTCCGCCTGGCCCTGCGCTGGCCGGCCTCGTGAGGACCCGCGCAGAGGATCACCTGTGACGGACGGCATGCTGATCGCGCAGTCGCTGCGGGGAACACCCGAGGCGTTCGGGGAGATTGTTCACCGCCATGAGATCGCTGTTCATGGGTACTGTCGCGGCGGGCCGGACACCAGGCGGCCGACGATCTGCTCGGCGAGGTCTGGGTACGAGCCTTCGGGGCCCGCCGCGGCTATGACACCAGCCACGACGATGCCCGACCGTGGCTCTACGGGATCGCCAGGAACGTTTTGCGGGCACACTGGAGAACGAGCCGGCACATGGATCCAGCTGCACCAGAGGAGACGGTTGATCCCTGGGATGAGGTCACTGACCGGATCGACCTGGCCGTCAAAGCGCGGGCACTGGTTTCCGCGCTGCGGGAACTCCCCGCAGCTGAGCGCGACGTCCTGCTGCTCGTGGCATGGGAACAGCTGACCCCAGCCGAGGCCGCGATGGCGCTCAGCATCCCTCCGGGAACCGCTCACAGCCGCGAGATGCTGTGGTCGGCGGTAGTTGAGGAGATGGTCTCGGCCAGCGGCGCCCGCGCCGGACCGGCAGAGCATCAGGCAGATCAGCCGCAACCGACTGCCCGACCGCGCAGACCGGACAGTTGGCGACAGGCGCAGCAGCGCCGCAACGCTAGCCCGGGGGCGTGACTCACGCGAAGGGTAAGCCGGTCACCCTCATAAGCCCCGGCGGGTTCGTCGGCCACAGCGGCGAGGAGCTAGCATCACCACAACGGCCGGAACTACCGGATTTACAACCTCCCGGCAGGCACATCAGTGCTATATGCCGAGCCCTATGGCTCCCGCCGCACGACGTGGTTGACCATTCGCTTCCTGCTTGCCGGGATGGCATCCCTCGTGTGCGCACTGACTGGTAATGCCTCCGCGGGCCTCTGGGTGGTTCCGCCGCTGCTGGTCGTTGCTGCCGGTCCCGACCTCGTCCTGTGGATGCGATCACGTGCCGGACGGACGCGGAAAGGGCCAACGGCCACCCACTGAGCCCGATGCGACGTTAGCCCCTGCGACGGCCAGCGGCCTGGGAGCAGGCGCAGCGTGCTGACCGGGCTCCATCACGGCGGGCGCATTCTGATCGGGCCATGGGCGCGGCGGTGTCGCCTCCAGGAGTAGCAGGGCGACGTCGTCGTCGAGCTTCCCGCCCGCGTGCGCGAGGAGCCGGTCGAGCAACCCGTCCACGGCTGCCTGGAGGTCTGAGTGCCAGAGCGTCTCGAGGCAATCTTCGAGCCTGAAGTACTGGCCTGCCCTGTCGCGCGCCTCGAGCAGGCCATCGGTGTAGAACAGCAGCCGGTCACCCGCGCTGACGGAGAATGTTGATGGCCGGATGTCAGGTCGCAGGCCGAGGGGCGTCGCATAGGAACTAGGAGTCAGCGCCCTGAGGTCGCCATCGGCTGCGAGCCGCAACGGCGGCGGGTGCCCGCAGGTCACGAGCTGAAGCCAGCCGCCAGGGTCGAGCTCGGCGAATAGCGCGGTCACGAAGTCCTCGTCGCCTGCAGCCCGCGTGACGGACCGGTCCACGACCCAGGCAACCTCGGGCAGCGACAGGTCCGGCTGGGCACAGGCGTCGCGGAAGCTGGTCATCGCGACGCTGGCCAGGCGAATCGCCGGGAGGCCCTTCCCGCGGGTGTCGCCGATGAGCCAGCGCGGGTGCCCTGCGTCGGCGACAACCTCCAGCAGGTCTCCGCCCACCTGAGCCTCGGCCGAGGCTGAGACATACCGTGAGGCGAGCCGTCCTGTGGTGATGGTGGGCGGCACCTCGCGCAGCAGCGCGCTTTGCGCCACTCGGGCTACCGCCCGGACCTGGCCGAGCCGCCGCTGCGCCGCGGTGCGCAGCGCGGAGTTGGCTACGGCGAACGCGGCCAGCAGCACGAGCACACTGAGGTGCGATGCGACCATCCGCATCGGACCGGGCTGGCTCACCTCGAGCCCTAGTCCCAGGAGCAGTGTCCATCCCGCGACCACGGCGGTGATCCGCGGAGACAAGACCAGGGATGCTAGCAGCGGTCCGACTGCCAGCCATACGGCGGTGACGACCCCCGGCCCGGCCGCATAAACCGCGGCTGCGCTCGCCGTGATGGTCAGGAGGAGCGCCGTCGCGGACACCAGCTGCGCGCGCCGGCCCGACAACCTGGCAGGCCCGGATGCATCGAGCGTGATGCCGCCGCCAGAGCGTGCGAAAGACCCGCGGATCTGCCGTCCAAACGCCCTGGTTGCCATAAAGCCGCCTTCCACACGTCTCGTCTCTTCGGCACCGCTGCGTACGCTGACCACTATCGGGCACGTGATTCAGCGGCTACTGAGCATCAGCTCAAAGCAACATCTCGATGGGCGGGCCGGCACTTCTTCAGCGAATCTGCGGGAGAACTGGAGCGGGTTTCCATAGCTCTAGCAGCGTTCCCCCAGGTTCTCACTGCATCGCGGAACGATGTGCCCTCCGACGGAGCCTGATCCGACCTGCCGGCCGTTTCCAGCTGGGCTTCAGGTTCGCCCGGTGAACTCGAGGCCGCAGGACCTGGCGGGTTCGCGTCCCGGCCTAGTTCCGCAGGAAAGGCGGGACTGCCGAACGCGGCGTGCTGAGGGCCCCCTGCGCAAAGAGCGCGGCACAGCCTTCGGAGTCCGACCGAGGGAGAGTGGAGGAGGAGACGTGAGCAGGCAGTCGCCACTTCGGCCGGATCTGCCCGCGACTACCGTGGACGCCCGGTACGCGGAGCGCGGGGACCTCGAACTGCCCCGCCTGAGGCTGCTGATCCTGACCGCGGGATGGAACCTGGGCGAGTCCCTTGGCCTGCCTGTTGCGGGATACCTCGCCGGGGCGGCGCTGGGCGGGCGCGCTCTCGGCATGGTGATAGCGACCGGCGTGATCTGGGCGACTGTCGCTCTACGCAAGCTGGTTACCCGCAGTGTCCCCGGGCTGCTCGTGATCTCGGCCGTCGTGCTCACGCTACAGACGGCCCTGGTGGTTGCCACCGGGAGCACTCTGGTGTTCCTGCTCCAGTTCCCCCTGGCCAACCTGGCCCTGTGCGTGCTGTTCGCGCGGACCGCGCGAACGCGTCAGCCGCTGGTGGCCCAGCTGGCCGCGGAGGTCGTGGGGTTGCGCCAGCCGTCTTCCCGTAATCCTGGACTGGACCGGTTCTTCCAGCATGCGACCTGGCTGTGGGCCGCGATATTCGCGATCTCGGCCGCGTGGCTGGCAGCGGTGCTAGCGGTCGCCCCCGCCAGTGTGGTTCTGCGGCTCGCGACGCTGGTGACCATCGGCGGTGTAGTCGCAGGTGCCTGCCTTTCCGCTCTCTGGTTTTTCCGGGTGCTGCGCCGTTCCGGCCTGCACGTCCGCTTCACCCAGGCCTAACCCTGGCCTTACCCGGGCAGGTCCTGCCGCCTGGCCGCGTATCAGTCGCGCTCCCTCGGCCGATGTCTGTTCGCCTTGACCAGTGCTAGCGTCTTCGTTGACGGACCGCCGCGCAGTGCAGGCGATAGGGCCCACGTTGGAGCAATATGAGCGACCTGCAACTTGAGGTTGTCCGGATGAGAAGCCACCGCCGGACGCGCGCTGCCAAGCCAGCCTCCTGAGCGGTGGGTTCTGGTGTTCCTCCTTGCCGGTGCCGCCGGAGCGATGACCATCGCCGCCTCCGCCCTGGCGCGGCAGTTCTGGCCGTTTCGCCGGCCCGTGAGCATGCTGCTGGTGGGCCAGTTCATCCTGGGCGCCGTGGCCCTGGTCCTCTGCGCTTCCAATGGAAAGGCCGTCCACGTGGTGGCGACCGTGTGCCTCTGCGGCGCCGGGCTTTGCCTCGGCGGTCACATTGTCCGCGAGCTGCCGACCTGGTCCGCGCGTCGGCCCCGCTGGCGTGTACTCCGGCGTGGCCGACGGCAGACCAGCTATGTGCATGTCTGGGCTGACGCTCTTGGTGCCGGCCTCATCGCTTCGACTTTTCCCTGGGCCGATGGTCACAAGGCGGCCGTGGCCGTCCTGGCCTTTCTCTTCGGTGGCGTCGGCCCAGGCGTCGTGCAGAGCATCCGGGTCAGCAATCGCAAGTGCGAGCTGCCGTAGGACGTGGCGCGCTGACGTTGGCTAGGTGGACTGCGAGAAGCCGAGCGACTTATAGAGCGTGACTGCGGCCAGGTTTCCGTCGTCCACTGTCAGCCCGACGTGTGGCTCGTCCGCTGCGCTCATCGCGCGGCAAGCTGCCCCGATGAGGGCGCGAGCGATGCCGGCTCGCCGGTGACGCGGGTCGGTGAACACGTCGATTAGCCACGGGCAGTCGGGCGCGTCTTCCCACGACGGGCGCCGTACGGTCTGGACCACGCCAGCTAGCTCGCCGCCTCGCCAGGCTGCCGGTGACGCCTCCGGCCATAGCGGACCCCACGCGCCGGCCGATGCCGCCTTCATCGCCGCGACAGCATCGTTCAGGCTCCCGGCCACCGCTGGACCGAAAGCGCGCAGGTACGTCTCAGCCAGGAGTGTCACGTCGGCCTCGGCGGTCGACCGAATGGTGACGTCCGTCGGTAGTGCTGGCGATCGATCAATGACGGAACAGACATCCGCCAGGAAGCAGACGTTC
>JASHUE010000504.1:0-6736 GCA_030040195.1 Streptosporangiaceae bacterium
CCTTCTGGTCCGCTTGCCATCCATATCGACGTCGATGTCCTTGACTTCATCGATGCCCCGCTGGCCGAGAATACCGACTGCCGCAACGCGGGACCGACCCTCGACCAGATCGTTGAGGCGCTCACGTCGGCCGCGCGCGAGGGGCGGCCACGAGGGCTGTCGATTGGGGAACTCAACCCGACTCGCTGCGCGGGCGACCCAGATGCGCTTCCCCGCTTCATCGCGGGCATCGTCCGTGTCGCCGCCGCCGCAGTGACGTAGGCGCTCAGCGTGACGATGGGCCGGTGCTCGGCGGCTGGATGCTGACTCGTGCGCCGAAGTCGATCAGCGTGAGCTGCAGCGAGTAGGTGAAGGGTACCGGCGCACCCAGCAGGCTGACCGAGCCGCGGCCGGTGATAGTAAGCCGCCGAAGGATCAGGCCGGACTGGCTCACGTCGACCACCACGGTCCAGCGGCTCGCCCGCCCAGAGCTCTACCGTTGACAGCGCCGTGCACGGCCTGGACAGCTACCTGGCCACGACCTGCCACATCGACATGAGTTCGTGACCGGCGGCCGCCACGCGGACGCGAGCAGACCGCCAGTGCCTTAGGCCTGCGAGCGGGCAGGTTCCAGCGCGCCTCGCACCCGCGAGACGAAGTGGGCCTGCTCGGCAGCGGCGGTTACCCTCATGCGCTCAAAGGTGTCGCCGAGTCTGACATCGGCGTAGAGGTCGCCAGCATCCTCGTGGAAGTGCAGGAACGCGCGGGAGCCCCGCGAGAAAGCGCCGCGCCTGCGCTCCCGCAGTTGCGGCAGCCCTCGGAGTTCCGCCAGCAACGCCTCAAGGCGATCAAGGTCTTCCTGCGTCGCATGTCGCACCGGTCGAGCATGACGTTAAGCAGCAGCCCGACGCAAGGACCGGCTATCTGGTCAGCAACTGGCGGTCAGCGCCGGTCCGGCTGCCGCAAGGCCTGCGAATCCTGTGCCTGCGGCGCGGCGGCGCCGCGGGTAGTAGCAGACAGCGGATGAGGCCGGCGAGGCTGAGGCCGGCGGCGAAACACGCCGCGCCGACCGGCACCATCACGACGTTCGCGCCGGCCGTATCGGCATCGGGAGCGGCGACCGCCACGATGCGAGGCGATCAAGGAGATCGACATGAGCGAGCGGAACGAGCCCGAAGGGCTCAGTGACGAGCGTGGCCTCCTGCAGGGCTGGCTCGATTACTACCGGGCGACGCTGCTGGCCAAGTGCGAAGGCTTGTCCGGGGAGCAACTCGTCACGCGCTCCTGCGAGCCTTCGCGGATGTCCCTGCTCGGCCTGGTCCGGCATATGACGGAAATGGAACGGGTCTACGGACACCGGCTGGCCGACCGGAGAGTTGGCTTGCTGTACTGCACCGAGGAGAACGAGGAGGGCGATTTCGAAGCCGCGAGCGCGGCGGGCGCGGCCGCCGACATCGAGACTTTCCGCGAGCACTGCGCTCGCACGCGACAGATCATGGCCCGCCACGAGCTGGACGACACGTTCGGCACGAACAACTCGCACTCGTTGCGCTGGTTCTACCAGTACCTGATCAAGGAGTACGCGCGTCACCTCGGTCACGCCGACCTGCTGCGCGAGCGAATCGACGGTGCAACTGGCGAGTAGCCCACGGCACCGCGGTAGTGCGCGCCCGTGGCGATAACGCCCGCCGGCATGTCGCCGGCGGCTCGCCCGGATACTGGAACAGTGACAGAACTGATCAGGCCCGCCATTCCCGCCGATGTCGGTGCAATCGCGGCGATGGCCAGCGCCCGTCGCAGCCAGTACGCGCGCTACCAGCCTGTGTTCTGGGCGCCCGCGCCGGGTGCGGAGGAACTCCACAAGCCCTACCTCGCCAAGCTGGTCAGTGACGAGAACGTGATCAGCATGGTCGCCGAGGAGTCCGGCACGTTGACCGGCTTCGTCATCGCCATGATCGTGGGCGCTCCCGCCGTCTATGACCCGGGCGGCCGGACATGCCAGATCGACGACTTCGTGGTGGCACCGGGCCGCTGGGAGAGCACGGGGAGGCAGCTTCTTCAAGCTGCGCTTGAGCGCGCGGCAGACCGCGGCGCCGTGCAGGCGGTGGTAGTGGCCGCGAATCTCGACGCGGACAAGCGAGAGGCACTCCGCGCGTCCGGGCTGTCCATCGCCTCTGAGTGGTGGGTCACTTCAACGCTGCGATCGCCAGGACGCCGCCACACATGAGCACGGCTCCGGCCACCTGGAGCAAACTCGGCCGCTGGCCCAAGATGACGGCGGCGAGAACCATGGCCGCCGCTGGCTGCACCAGCAGCATGAGGGATGACACCGCGGCGGGCAGCCGCGGCAGCGACGACGTGATGAGCAGCCAGCCGGCGGTCTGGACCAGCAGCGCGAGGAGCATCAGCGACAGCAGGGAGTGCACCGGAACCGCGAGGTGCAAGCCGCCGGACACCAGCCCGAGCAGCAGTGCTCCGAGGGCCGCGCCCGCAGTCGCGTCGAAGAGTTGACCGGCCACGTGCCGCCCCTGGCCGGCGGCGTGCCGCAAGATCAGCAGGAAGCATGCGTAGGCGCCGCTTGCCGCCGCCCCGGTTGCGACCCCGGCAGCGGGATGCGGCGCGGTACCGCCGCCGCCAGCCAGACCCGACACGAACGCGAGACCCAGGAGCATCACAGGCAGCGCGGTGAGGTAGCGCCGGCCAGGACGCTCGCGCAGCACAACCCAGGCGAGGACCGCGACGAACGGTACATACAGGCTGCCGACCACCGTGGAGACCCCGGCCCCGACATCTGCGATCGTGTGATTGAAGAGCACGAGGTCGACGGAGAGGAACAGGCCGGCCAGCCCGGCGTAGCCGCGGCTAGCCAGCCGCCGCGGCCCGAGCCGGCGCTGTTCGCCGACCGCGAGCACGGCCAGCACGGGAAGCGCCAGGCCGCATCGGTAGAAGACGATCGGCACGGACTGAGCGTGCGCGAGCGTGACCAGCACGGGCATGGGAGAGATGCACGCTGCACCGAGGACCGCCTGAGCGATTGGCCGCGACTGCACGCTCGTGTCCGCCAGGCTGGCTGTCAGGACGGTCCCGCTCTCTTTCAGCTGCCACGGCCCCGCGCATACCGGCACAGGGGGCAATATTTCGCGGATTACTTTATATCATGCTGTATCGGATTCTCAGTGACTGTAGGACGAAAGGAATGCCCGGTCAACGCTTGTAGAATCCGGTTTCGTGTCAGAATCTGAAACCCGCTCCTCACGAGCGGAACAGCGTCGCATGACTGAGGCGAGGATCCTGGCGGGCGCGTCCCGGCTGTTCATCGACAACGGCTACGAGCGGACCACAATCCGAGCCGTCGCGCGCGCCGCCGGGGTGGATGCGGGACTGGTCATGCATTACTTCGGTTCCAAGCGTGAGCTCTTCCAGCGCGTCGCGCAGGCCAGGCCCATGCCGGAGTTGAGCGGGACAGCGGAACAGGTCACCGAGCAGATCCTGGCCATGCTCACCGAGTCACCGGCGGAGGCGTCCGGGCAGTCGCTAGCGCTCCTGCGGTCCATGCTCACGCACCCCGAGGCCGCACAGGCATGGCGGGAAGCCGCTGACCGCTTCCATACTCAGATCAGCCAGCCGATTGCCGCAGCCGACGCCGACGTCAGGGCCGCACTGGTCAGCGCCATCGTGCTCGGCGTCATCGTCTCGCGGCATCTGCTCGGATCACCGGGCCTGAGCGACGCCAGCCCGCAGCAGGTGGCCGACCTTCTCCGGCCGTGTCTGCGGTCTCTGACCCGCGCCGATCCCCTTCAGGCAACCACCGAGGTGGCGCAACCTCTCCCCGTCCGCCGAGCTGCCCGAGTGATCCTGCTTGACCCCGATGACCGCGTGCTGCTCTTGCGCTACGACGACGGCCCGCCCAATGGCCGCCACTGGACGACACCCGGTGGCGGACTCGAGGCCGGCGAGGAATACCCGGCCGCCGCGCTGCGCGAACTCGCCGAGGAGACGGGCTGGACTGACGTGATCCTGCTGGGTGAGGTACACCGGCGCAACTTCACGATGGAGTACGCCGGCCAGATCGTGAGTCAGGTCGAGCGGCAGTACCTGGCCAGGACCGACCAGCCGCACCGGGAGATCCACGGGGTGGAGGCCATGCATGCCTCCGATGGCATCGCGGCCTGGCGCTGGTGGACGCTGGCCGAGCTCGAAACGACGCGGGAAGAGATCTGGCCGCCGAATCTGGCCGGCCTGATCAGGTCGTCGATCAAGTCCCGGCCCAGGTAGCGAGCGGGAGCAGCATCAGATGACACCGGAGGACCTCGTCGGCCTCGCGATCGACGTCGCAGAACACGGCCTGGAGGCCGGGGAGCTGCCGATCGGCGCGGTCGTCGCCCTCGGCGACGAGGTCATCGGCCGCTCGTTTGCCATGGAGCGGTCGCAGCGGCGGCGCCTGGTGCACGCCGACCTGCTGGCGATGGAAGAGGCGGACCGGGCGCTGAGCGGGCGGAACCGAGCGAGCCGGAGGGGCGCGGCGGCGCCTGGACTGAGGAGCGGGTTTGGCGACGAAGGAAGGCGACTCCTGGAGGGGCCCCGAGGGCTGAGCGGGAAACACAGCACGGCGCCACTGCGGCTTGCGGTTAGCCTTGAGCCCTGCCTCATGTGCCTCGGCGCGGCAATGGCGCTGGTCGTCGACGAGATCTACTTCGGCCTGGAGGCGCCGAGCGACGGCGCGGCCGGCGTCCCCACGGTATGGCAGCCCGCCGCTCCGGACGCTGAGTTCTGCCGGATCCCCCCGCTGACCGGCGGCATACATCGGGCCCGGTGCCTTGACCAGTTCCGCCGCTACGTCCGGGCGGCACCGGACTCCGGTTTCAGGACCTGGGCGCAGGGCCTGGCCAGCCTGCCGGACTGAGGCTCAGGGGGCGACGCGCCCGTTCCGCTCAAAGGCAGCATGCGTCAGCGGCATCAGCCTTGCCCACTGCGCCTCCATCTGCTCTGCGACCATCTCGATTTCGCGCTGCGGGAACGAGGGGAACGCCGCGTCCTCGCTGCGGACGCGCAGCGACAGGAAGTTCATCAGAGCGCGCGCGTTGCAGGTGGCGTACATCGACGAGTAGAGCCCGACCGGCAGCACGGTCCTGGCCACCTCGCGCGCGACCCCGGCCTCCAGCATGGACAGGTAGGCGGCGTAGGCCTGGCGGCAGGATCCCTCGACGGCCTCGGTCACGAGTTCGTGCTGCGCGGGCGTGCCCGGCTCGAACACGTACGCACCCGGCTTGCCCGTCTGCACCAGCTTGCGGTCGGGTCCGGGGCGGTAGAAGACCGGGTTGAGCTTGCGGTACCGTCCGCTCTCCTCGTTGTAGCTGAACGTGCGGTGTCGCATGAACTCGCGGAACACGAAGATCGGCGCCTGCACGTAGAAGGTCATCGACGAATGCTCGAACGGCGTGCCGTGCCGGTCTCGCATCAGGAAGTTGATCAGCCCTGCCGACCGCTCGGGGTCCGCGTCGATCTCCGCCAGGGTCTGTTCGCCCTTGGTGGACACCCGCGCGGCCCAGATCACGTCCGCGTCAGACGCTGCGTGCTTGATCAACTCCACCGTCATGTCGCTGCGGAAGGTGATGTCCACGTCCTGCACGGTGGCCATTCTGCCCGGAGCTACCGTCAGTTCCATCGAGAAGCCCTTCCTGATCACGATGCGGCCGGCGGGGAGCGCGAGACCGAGCACAATCATCCCGATTCCGGCCGGCCTTCGCTGCCACGACGCGCGCAGGGCACCGATCGATCTTCCGTGAGTCCTGGCCAGAGCCGATCAGAGCCCCGCCAGAGCGGGCCGCATCACCGTGGCTCCGGATCGCTGCGATCTGGCCGGTCTTAAGAGATCGGTTAATCCGCAATCGCAGGGCCTTGGCATCGGGGATTAGAGTCGAGAGTGAGGGTGGAGGTAGCTGCGATGAGCGCTGACCAGGACGAGGCACTGGAGGTCCTGCGGGCCGTGTGGCGCGCCCGCGGGCACTCGGCGACCGACCTTGCCGACGAACTCGGCGAAAGCAAGTCGTGCAAGCGGATGACCGACGTCGGCTTCGATGACTTCGCGGGCGGGGAGGAAGCCCGGACCGCTGCCTGGCGGGCCACGCTCGAGCGCGAGGGCAAGCTCAGGGACACCGGCAGCGTCAGGGACCTTGTCGACCTTGTTGGGGAATCAGCCGATTCGCGGTGACGGAGCGAATCCGGCGGCCACGAGCGAATCCGACGGCGAGGAGAAACGCCTTCAGTGGAGTACCCGCAGACCGTCGGTGAACTGACCGACCACTTGCGCCAGGGGGGCTATCTGGCCGATCGCGGGCTGGCGACAGCGCTGCTGGTCTCCTTGTCGCTGCACCGGCCCGTGCTCCTGGAGGGGGAGGTCGGGGTCGGCAAGACGGAGGTCGCGAAGGTCCTGGCGAGCGTCTACCGACGACGGCTCATCCGGCTTCAGTGTTATGAGGGGATCGACACAAACCAGGCGATGTACGAATGGGACTACGCCCGGCAGATGCTGCAGATCCGGGCGCTGTCTGAGCGGCAGGCGGCCGACGAGCAGTCGGTGGACAAGCTTTTCGGCCCGAAGTTCCTGCTGGAGCGGCCGCTGCTGGCCGCGATCCGGGCCGGCGACCAGGCGGTCCTGCTGATTGACGAGATCGACCGGGCGGATGACGAGTTCGAGGCGTTCCTGCTCGAGGTGCTGTCGGACTTCCAGATCAGCATCCCGGAGATCGGCACGATC
>JASHUE010000505.1:0-7368 GCA_030040195.1 Streptosporangiaceae bacterium
GAAGTGATGGCCGATCTCGACGGGACGCATTTCGACCTGGCCGATCCGGTCAAGGTCGTCGAGGCCAAGATCGCGCCCGCGGGCAGCGCAGCGGCGCCGTACTACAGCGGCCCGTCGGAGGACTTCTCCCGGCCGGGCCAAACCTGGCTGCCGACGCTGGGCCAGACGAGGTTCCCGATGTGGCACTTGTACAGCACCTGGTATCACGAGGGCGTGCCCGGCCATCACCTGCAGCTGGCCCAGTGGTGCTATCTGGCCAAACGGCTGTCGACCTATCAGACCAGCATCGGCGATGTGAGCGCCTGCTCCGAAGGCTGGGCGCTGTACGCCGAGCGGCTGATGGACGAGCTTGGCTACCTCGAGGCGCCGGGCGCGCGGCTCGGTTACCTTGAGGCGCAGCTGACGCGCGCGATCCGGGTCATCGTCGATATCGGCATGCACCTGCGGCTCACGGTGCCCGCCGACTCGCCGATGTTCGCCGGCCAGGTATGGACGCCGGAGCTGGCGCTGGAGTTCTTCGTTGCCCAGCTCGGCCGGGACCGGGAGTACAGCCGGAGCGAGGTCATGCGGTATCTCGGCCTGCCGGCCCAGGCCATTAGCTACAAGCTCGGCGAGCGCGCGTGGCTGGCGGGCCGGGAGGCGGCCCGAGCCGCGCGCGGCGACAGCTTCGACCTGAAGTCCTGGCACATGGCGGCGCTCTCGCTCGGCTCACTGGGCCTGGACGACCTGGCCGACGAGCTCGCGCGCCTGTAACCCCGCCCTGGGCCGCTATCGGCCCGGCTCAACCGGACAAACGGGGATAAACAGTCGCACGCCCGCGTGGCCGGGGAAGGTTATTGTCGCGGGGGCGACAATAACTCTCCCCAGCCAGCCACCCCCGCCATGCGCCACCCGGCATGTCAGTGATCGTGTCAGGGGCGTGTCAGGCGGGTGACAGAGCGGGCCCCGATGGTGGTCGCATGAGCAATTCAGCGATCGCAGTTTCAGGGCTGCGGAAGTCATTCAAAGACAAGACCGTCCTCGATGGCATCGATCTCGATGTTCGGGCGGGCACGGTCTTCTCTCTGCTCGGCCCGAACGGGGCGGGCAAGACAACGGCGGTGAACGTGCTCACCACGCTGATGAAGGCTGACGCCGGGACGGTCCGCGTTGCCGGGCACGATGTCGCGACCGAGCCCAAGGCCGTGCGCGCGGCAATCGGGGTCACCGGTCAGTTCGCCGCCGTGGACGAGCTGCTGACGGGACAGGAGAACCTGCAGCTGATGGCGGACCTCAAGCACCTGCGTTCCGCCGAGGCCAGACGACTCGTCATGGACCTGCTGGAGCGGTTCGACTTGGCCGGGTCGGCGCAGAAGCTGGCGACGACCTACTCCGGGGGGATGCGCCGGAAGCTGGATCTGGCGATGACACTGGTCGGCACCCCCCAGATCATCTTCCTGGACGAGCCGACGACGGGACTGGACCCGCGCAGCCGCCGCACGATGTGGGACATCATCCGCGAGCTGGTGGCCGACGGTGTCACCGTCTTCCTCACCACCCAGTACCTCGAGGAAGCCGATCAGCTCGCCGACCGGATCGCGGTCCTCGACCAAGGTCGCCTGGTCGCGCAGGGCACTCCCGACGAGCTCAAGCGTCAGGTTTCCGGCAGCCATGTCCGGCTCCGGTTTGCCGACGTCGCCGAACTGGACGCGGCCGCGCGGGTCTTGACCGGCTCCACGCGAGACGACGAGGCCGTGACACTGCGGGTTCGCAGTGATGGTGGCGCGAAATCTCTGCGGGCTCTGCTGAACAGACTCGATGAGCACTCGATCGACGTCGAAGAGTTCTCCGTGCACACCCCGGACCTCGACGACGTCTTCCTCGCCCTCACCGGCCGCGCAAGCACAGAGGAGAACGCACGATGAGGACCGATTCGACGATCATGCTGCGTCGCAACTTCAAGCACACCCTCCGGGACCCGCTCACCGTGTTCAACGCCGTCTTGTTGCCGATCCTGATCATGGTGATGTTCGTATGCGTAATCGGCGGCGCCTTCAACGTCGGCGTCGACTACGTCGATTACGTGACGCCGGGCATGATCGTGCTGGCAATCACTTACGGGCTGAGTGCGACCGCGACAGCGGTGAACTCGGACATGACGAAGGGCATCATCAACCGGTTTAAGGTCATGGACATCTCCCGTGGTGCCGTGCTGAACGCTCAGGTGGTCGCCAGCATGCTGCGGAGCCTGATCGCCATCGCGGCCATCATCGGGGTGGCTTTCGCGCTGGGATTCCGCACGTCCGCGAGTTTCCTCGACTGGCTCGCCGCAGCCGGCTTCATCGTGGTGGCGTGTATCGCGACCATCTGGCTCGCGGTCGCCTTTGGATTGGCTGCGAAGACGCCGGAGTCGGCGGCCATGGGCGTCGTGCCGCTGATCTTGCTGCCGTTCCTGAGCAGCGCGATCGTACCCGCTGACACGATGAAGGCCGGGTTCAGGCAGTTCGCGGAATATCAGCCCTTCACTCCGATCATCGAAACCCTGCGGGGGCTGCTCACGGGTCAGCCAACGGCTGGCCACGCGGTCGCCGCCCTCGCCTGGTGCGTCGGTGCCGCCGTCGTCGGATACCTCTGGGCGCTGGCGACATTCAGCCGGCGCGCGTGATCTCGGGGTCAGCGCAGCCACCCGCCAGCAGATCAAGCAGGAGACAAAGGGAGAGTTGTCATGCCTACATTCGGCACGCCAGGGCCCGTCGCCGCCACCGTGCAGGTCGCCGGTGCTCGGGTGCGGATCACCGCGAGCGACCGGACCGACACCGTGGTACTGGTCGAAGCCGTCAACGAAGCGAGTCCGTCGGACGTCAAGGTGGCCAGCAAAACCAGGGTCGATTTCGCTGGCGGTCAGCTATCGGTGAAAACGACCGTCCCCGGGGACAAGAACGGTTCTGTCGCCATCGCGATCGACCTGCCCGCCGGGTCAAGCCTGGTCGCGTACCTGGCGCACTCGTGGGTTCACGCTGCGGGCGCGCTGAGCGAGTGCGAGCTGCACATGGCATCGGGCCGGGTCCAGCTCGATCGCATCGACGCGCTGCAGGCAAATATCGCGGCTGGTGAGGCCGCGGTCGGGCACCTCGCCGGGCGCGCCAGCATTGACGGCGGGGCGTTCGCAATGCGGATTGGCGAGGTCAAGGGAAATCTGAGGCTCTCGAGCTCGGCCGGCCAGATCTGGATCGGGCACGCCTGCGCCGACCTCGATCTCAGCAGTGGCCGCGGCGGCTTCGACATCGAGCGCGCCGACGGTAGCGTCACCGCCAAAACAGGCGACGGGGCCATCCGTATCGGCCGGCTGACACGCGGCCAGGCGGAGCTGCTGAACCGCTCGGAGAACATCGAGATCGGCATCAGCGAGGGCACTGCTGCCCAGGTGGACGCCAACAGCGAGCGGGGATCGGTGCGCAACTCCGTTCCGTCGCGGGAGAGCCTTGGCCCCTTCGACGACAAGCTCACTGTCCGCGCCCGCACCCGGCATGGCGACATCGTCGTTCAGCGCACTGCAAGCTGACCCAGGGGCGAGAACCAAAGGCAGAGGGATCCGGCAATGAAGTCGGTGCGTTCACGGAGCACCAGAGTGGGTGTCGCTCTCTTCTTCGAAGATAATCGATTCGCGCCCAGGTTAGCTGCGAAAGTGTTCGAGGCTGGAGTGGCCTCCGCGGATCGCAGGGTGGGCCAGCGTGGGAGAATCAGCTAGTGCATATCGGGATGCTTGGGTCGTTTGAGGTTTGCGCGGACGACGGCGTCGTGGCCAACGTGCCCGGCGCCCGGTTGCGCGCGCTGCTGATCGCGCTCGCGCTCGAACCAGGCCACGTCGTCCCGAGGGCGACGTTGATCGACTGGATCTGGGGTGAGAGCCCGCCCTCCGACTCGGCGAACGCTTTGCAACGTCTGGCTTCCCGGCTGCGCCGGGCGCTGCCGTACGGATTGGTGGAGGGACGGGCGGGCGGCTACCGGTTGACAGTGGAACCCGACGCCATCGACGCCGTGCGGTTCGAACGCCTCGTCGTGCAGGCCCGCCATGAGGAGGGCGCACGGCGAGTGCAACTCCTGCGTGAGGCGCTCGCATTGTGGCGAGGTGCAGCCATGCAGGATGTCGGTTTGCAGGAGAGCGCAGCGTTTGACGCGGCGGTCACGCGGCTCGAGCGGCTCCGGCTGACCGCGACGGAGGATCGGTTCGAGGCGGAGATCAGCCTCGGCCACGGTGTTGAGCTGGTCGGGGAGCTGACCGACGCGGTGGCCGCGCATCCGGTGCGGGAACGGCTTGTCGCCGCGCTGATGCATGCCCTTGCTGCAGCGGGTCGCGACACCGAGGCATTGCTGGTCTACGAGCACATGAGGGAAGCCCTGGCCGACGCGCTGGGCGCCGACCCCTCGCCCGAGCTGTCAGCGCTGCACGTGGCGCTGTTGCGGGGCGAGGTCGGACGGCGGGAGGAGCCTCGGAAGACCAACCTTCGGGCCGAGCTCACCAGCTTCGTGGGGAGGGAGGATGATGTCGCTGTCGTGCGGGAACTACTCGCGGAGCACCGGCTGACCACCCTCATCGGGCCCGGCGGCTCGGGGAAGACCAGGCTAGCCACGGAGACCGCGCGTACGCTGCTTGGCGAGGTGCCGGACGGCGCCTGGCTGGTGGAGCTCGCAGCACTCGGCGCCGACGGTGATGTCGCGCAGGCGACGCTCGCCGGGCTCGGGCTGCGAGATGCACTGCTTGGCGGCGCGCCGAACGCGGAGCCGACAGACCGGCTCATCGCCGCGATCCGCGAACGAGAGGCGCTGCTGATCCTGGACAACTGCGAGCACGTGATCGAGCAGGCCGCGGCGTTCGCCGATCGGGTGCTGGGGGAGTGCCGGCGGCTGCGGATCCTGGCGACGAGCAGGGAACCGCTCGGCATCACCGGTGAGGCACTGTGGCTGGTCGAGCCGTTGGCCTTGCCGGAGCCGGACGCCAGCCCGGCCGAGATCGAGTCCTCTCCTGCCATCCGGTTGCTGCGCGACCGGGCCGGTGCGGTGCGCAGGGATCTCGCTGTCGATGCCCGCACGTTGTCGACGATGGCGCGCGTCTGCCGGGCCCTGGACGGCATGCCGCTGGCGATCGAACTGGCCGCGGCCAGGTTGCGCACTATGTCTCTCGACCAGCTCGCCAACGGGCTCGACGACCGGTTCCGCCTGCTGACCGGCGGCAGCCGCACCGCCTTGCCGCGGCATAAGACGCTGCGTACGGTGGTCGACTGGAGCTGGGAGTTGCTTACCGACGCCGAGCGGACGGTCCTGCGCAGGCTGGCGGTGTTCTCGGGCGGATCGAGCCTCGAGGCGGCCGAGCGGGTCTGCGCCGGGGATGCGGTCGAACAGGAGCACGTGCTCGGACTGCTTACCTCGCTGACCGAGAAATCGCTGCTACGCACAGATGCCGAGGGCACACCTCGTTACCGCATGATCGGCACGATCAGGGAATACGCCGCGCTCCGGCTCGCAGAAGCGAAGGAAGCGGAACTGGCACGCAACGCGCATCTCGTCTACTTCACCGAACTCACCGAGACGGCGGAGCCGCATCTTCGCCGTGCCGAGCAGCTGGAATGGCTCGCCACGCTGGAGGCTGAGCACGACAACATCGGCGCCGCGATGCGAGGTGCGCTCGCGGCCGGCGATGCGCAGGCGGCGATGCGGCTCGCCGCCTCCGCCGGCTCCTACTGGTGGCTGAGCGGCCACAGGGCCGAAGGCTTCGAGCTGGTCACGGCCGCCGCGAAGCTGCCCGGCGAGGTCATCAATGACACGCGGGCCATGGTGTACGCGCTGGTAGTCATGTTCGTGACCTCCGGGCGCGCCGACGAACACGAGGCGGAGGAGTGGATCCGCGAGGCGGCCAGGCTCAGCCAGCGAAGTCAGGGCCGCTACCCGGTACTCAGGCTCGTCGCTCCGCTGGAGCGCCTGTTGCAGGAGCCGCACGCGGTCTTGCCTGCCTGGGAGTCGTTGCTTGACGACGACGACCCCTGGGTGCGCGCGCTGGCACTTTTTCAGCTCGGCAAGATGCGGATCGCGCTCGGCCAGGGCGGCCGGGATGCCGACGCGTACCTCGAAAGGGCGGTCGCCGAGTTCCGGGCACTTGGCGAGCGATACGGAATCTCGCTCGCCCAGACCGAACTGGCGGAACGGATCGCCACGCGCGGCGAGTTCGCCGATGCCTGCGAGCACTACGAACAGGCGATCACGGCGGTGGCCGAACTTGGTGCCATCGAGGATGTCATCGCGAAGCGGTCACGCCAGGCCCAGCTGTACTGGCTGCTCGGCGATCAGGACTCCAGTGCGGCCGCAATCGCCGACGCCGAGCAGTGGGCGGAACGGGTCACCTGGCCGGATGCCCTGGCTGAGCTGGCCCTCGCGAAGGCGGAACTCGCCCGCTGGGACGGCGACGCCGAGGGGGCACGCCACCAACTCGGCGTCGCGACAACCATCCTGGGCGACGAAGCGGACCAGGCCAACATCCGCGCGGTAGCGGAGGACCTGCTCGGCTACCTCGCCGGCGATCTCGGCGATGCCCGCATGCACCGCGCGGCGGCTTGCCAGGCGGCGTCCGAGGCGGGCTATGCACCCCTGATCGCGCAGGTACTCGTCGGGGTCGCGGACCTGGCCCTGCGCTGCGACCAGTACGAGCTGGCCGCGCGGTTGCTCGCGGCGAGCGCCGGCGTGCGCGGACTGCCAGATCGATCCAACCCGGACGCGGCCAGGATCGAGCGGGCTGCGCGACGCCGCCTCGGCGACGCGCGGTTTGCCGACGCGACTCGGGAGGGCACGCAGATGAGCTCGTCCCAGCTCGTCGCGATGGCGCTCGGAGCTCAGCACTAGCTCCTCCGGCCAAAGCCGGGTGCGGCCGCAGCTCGCTGCGGCAAACAGGGCAGAATGCTCCGTATGGCCGACATAACGCAAACCTCCCAGCCGACGGCTTCCGCCAGGCCCATCCGGGACCTGGCCGACGCCTACGTAAACGATCTTGCCAAGCTGGATCCGACCCTCGCCACCAGCATTGGCCTGCCCTTCGGCCAGGATCGCCTGCCCGACCTGTCCCCGGTCGGCCTGAAGGCCGATGACGACCTCAGGGACGCCACCTTGGCCAAGCTGGCCGAGGCGGAGCAGCAGGCCGCGGCGGCTGGCGGGTTCGCCAGTGGTGATGAGCGCCGGTGCGCCCGGCTCCTGCGCGAGCGGCTCGAGACGCTCCAGGCCTACAGCCAGAGCGGCGAGCCGCTGCGCGCGATGTCGATCATCTTCGGCCCCCCGCAGCGGGTCCGCAGCACCTTCCTGCAGATGCCCGTGGCGACTGCCGAGGACTGGGCCGTCATCGCCCGC
>JASHUE010000506.1:0-11291 GCA_030040195.1 Streptosporangiaceae bacterium
GCACATGACAACCAGCACCGCGACGAAGGCGCAGTACGCCCAGAACCAGCCAGTCAGGCTGGCGCTTACCGTCAGGCTTGCCCCACGGGCTTGCGACCCCGTGATACCAAGCTGGGTCAGCGGCGACTGCGTGACCTGGACGATAGCGGAGATCAGCTGAGCGATCAGGGGCACGATGGCACCGGCCGCGAGCGCCCAGCCAAGCCTGGCCGGGCGCCAGAGCGCGGCGGCGACCAGCACCGCGACGACGGCGATCATCACGGCGACGTCGCCGACGATGACCGGTCCAGGGTTGGAGAACGCGTTGCCCTCGGTCAGCGTCTGGCTGGCGGTCGGAGTGGTCAGGACGTAGCGGTCCCACGAGGGCGCGAACGTGATCGCAGCCCCCACCCCGGCGGCGATCAGGGTCGCGACGAAGCCCATCCCGGCACCGCGCACCTGACGAGGCCAGTCGACGGGCCAGCGCCCGAATGCCAGGCAGGAGCCCGCCGCGCATCCGAGCCAGCCGATAAGCCCGAGGACGAGCCCGACGCCCATGCCGGCCGCGTGTGCGCCGTGGGCCAGCGGCAGGCCTGCATCGGCGAAGAACAGGCCGAACGTCACGACGCTGAGGCCGAGCCCGAGCAGCGCCCCGATCCGCTGCCGGGCGCCGCCCAGCCCAATGAGCAGCGCCGCGGCCGCCCACCCGGCGAGGTAGATGACGTGCGGCACCAGGTTGACCGGATCGGAGGCGAGGCTCGAGCCGCTCACGTAGGTGGGGAACAGGCCGATGACACCGCAGACGAGGCCGAAGATCAGCAATCCGACGGCGACGGGGTTCTGCCAGGTCGCGCTCGCGCCGAGGCGCTGGCCGCCGTACTGCCCTTGGGTCGCTCCGTTGGGCTGGCCCCAAGGAGACTCACTGTGACCCGACGCCCCGGAGCCATGGCCCCCATAAGGCTGGCCGCCATAAGGCTGTCCGGCGTAAGGATGAGCAGCGTACGACTGGCCAGCCTGGGCGGCGTAAGGCTGGTCGGCCGGGGCGCTGTAGGGCTGGCCGCCCGCCGTATGGGGCTGACCGCCCGCCGCCATGTGGGGCTGACCACCCGGAACAATGAACGGCTGAAGGCTCGGCGGCCCGGCCGGCTGGGCCGCATCCGGCGCCGCGGACTGGCCGGCCTGAGCGGTCGGCTGGCCGGCCTGGGCGGTCGGCTGGCCGGCCTGGGCGGTCGGCCCGGCCGGGGCGGCAGTAGGCGGGCTTACCTGGACGATCGTGCCGGGCACTTCGATGGCCACGAACCGATACCACGCGGCTGACCAGCCCTCCGGGGTCCCAGGCCACCACTCGTTCGGCTGGGAGTGACTCGCACCGGCGGTCCATATCCCGTATCCCTGGGGCCACTGCCCCAGTTCGTAGTTGGTGCCGCGATAGGCGATGATCACGTTCTCACGCACGGTTCTGAACCCCTCATGGTTGATCGTGACCGCCAGCGTAGAAGCTTGGGCTGCAGGTTTGCTGGAAGATCGCTCAGGCATTCCTGACGTCCCGCTCGGAAGGCCTAACCCTCGCAAACCCGGAGGAGGTTCGTGCGCGTCCCACCCGGTTCCAGCCGCGAGGCCGTATGGGCCCCCCGCCTACGAACCGCCCGGCCGGCCCGATCCAAGCTCGTCGATGCAGACGCAAGCCGCCAAGCGGGAACGCAGCTACCCCTGTGCTGCCGGGCGACGGGCATAGCGGACCGCGTGGGGGCGGTACTCGCCAGTGATCTCAGCGACAGCAAGCTTTCCCAGAAAGTCGCGCGGACCGTCGAAGTCAGGCATCTCCAGATAGGCCGCGCCGATGCCCTCGGGATCGTGCGCGTCAGAGCCAGCTCCACCCGGCAGCCCGTATCGGGAGGCTAGGTCCGCGGCGCGGCTGTTGAAAACCAGATCCGGATCCTCCACCTTGGCATTGAAGACCTCGACAACGTCGGCCAGTCCGTCCCGGCATAGCTGCTCGGCCGTGTCGCCCAGGCTTGACCGGCCAGGGTCGAACGGATGCGGCAGGTAGATCAGCCCACCCTGCGCCCTGATCAAGCCGGTCACCTCCGCCAGGGGCAGCACGTACGGAATTCGCTCGGTCAGGAACAGCCCGATCACGTCACCGTGCCGCGTCCGGATCTCCTCGCCGATAACCACGCGAGCGCCGATGCCGCGCTCCGCTGCCGCCACCGCGGCCTTGGTGACGTTGTGGTCGGTGACGCAGACCACGTCAAGCTGGTTGCGCCGCACCTGGTCAGCAAGATCATCGATCGTGGTGACCGCGTCGCCAGATTCCACCGTGTGCAGGTGGCAGTCGACCCGGACCCAGCCTGGGCGCGTCACCGGGCCTGCGGAACGGCGACGCCAAGCTCGGCGAGCAGTTCCTGGGAGTAAGCGATCCGCCCTGTCAGGCTGCGTGGCTCGCGGTGACACAGCATCAGCGCGGCCTCGGCCATGACCGAGGCGGGCTCGGAATTCGGATCGTCGTCTCCGCTGGTCAGGTGGTGGAACAGCGTGCCCGGCGTGGGGACGACCTTGGTGGGCGACAGGGCATTCACCGCGATGTTGTCTGGATACAACTCTGCGGCCAGCCCGGTGGAGAACCGCTCGATTGCGGCCTTGCACATGCCGTAGACGGTGCCACCGCGGCCGGCGAACGGACCAGGCGGCAGGACGGGATGCCGGGCCGCGATCGAGGAGATGTTCAAGATCCAGCCGGCGCCCCGCTCGCGCATTCCCGGCGCGACCAGGGTGGCCAGGTGGAACGGGGCCTCCACCTGAACCGCGAACATAAGCGCGTAGCGCTTGGGAGTGAAGTCCTCGACCCTGGTGAAATAGGTGACCGCCGCGTTGTTGACCAGGATGTCGGGCGGGCCGAACTCGCGGACCGCAGTCGTGACGAGTTGCTCGCGCTCGGCGGGCTGCGACAGGTTGGCAGGGATGGCGACGGCCGTGCCACCCGCGGCCTCAATCTCGGCCACCGTCTCGCCGATCGTGCCTGCAAACGGTGACGTGTCAGCCTGCGTGGTCCTGGCGACTACCGCAACCGCGGCCCCTTCTGCCGCGAAGCGCCGCGCGATCTCCGCGCCGATGCCGCGGCTCGCGCCGGTGACGATGGCCACCCGGCCGTCGAGCATTCCCATTCGGTCCTCCGCGTAACGGTCGCGCCGTCCTGTCTGGCGTTTCGGCAGTGGAGCGAGATACTAGAACTGCGTTCGCCAGTCAGCGCAGACTGGCTGCTCCGGCCGTTACCAGGTTGGGTTTCACCATTTGACCCTGCCGCCTGGTATATGACAAGGGCCTCGGCGCGGCCAGCGGAGCGTCCCGGAGGCAAGTGGCCGCACGGCCGTGCGAGGTAACGCGGCATGCAAGCGCTCGACGTTCAGCCGCTGAATTCGACGTCCGCTGTTTCCACGGTGCCCGCTGTCCGCTTGGGTGCCGTCTGATACTTCCAGTAGAGGTTGGTGTGCGTAATGACCTGGTCCGGCGGCGGGGCACCCCACTCCGACTGGTCCTCGGTCGTGTGCGCGTCACTAACCAGGATCGTGTCGTAACCTCTTGCCAGCGCGCCGTGCAGGGTCGAGCGGATGCAGGCGTCTGTCTGTGCTCCGACGACGAGGAGTCTGCCAACTCCGAGACCTGACAGCACGGTCTCGAGTGCGGTGTCTTCGAACGAGTCGCCGTACTTCTTCTCAACTAGCGGCTCGCCGTCATCGCGACGCAACTCGGAAACGATCTGCCAATCGTCGCTTCCCTTGGTCAGGTTATCGTCGGAGTGCTGGACCCAAACGACCGGAACCTGCTCCTGCCTGGCCTTGTCCACGAGTTGGCCGATGTTCGCGACAACGGAGTCGCGCTCGTAGTTCCCCGCAACGACGCCAGTCTGGACGTCCACGACAATCAGTGCCGTGTTCGGCCGGTTCTCAAGCGTTGTCATGTGGCCACCTCCGCTGCAGCGCGTTCCGGTCCTGCCACAGCAGACCGATTTCCTCCAACGTACGGAATATCACAGAGGGCTGAACGACGGCTGCGCCCGGACGTGATGAGGCGGAGCCCGCCAGGGCCCGGAGCGTTCGGCGTCCCGGTTATCAGTCCCGTGCCATGAAGGCGGCGTTGGCGGCATTGAGCTGGTAGGCAGGATGTCTTGCTCACATCGGAAGCAAACGCCGATGGCGCCCATGGGCGGAGATGTTCGTAATCCGCCGGCGCCAGCAGCCGAAATACTAGAAGCGTGTTCTACTAACCCTTATTGGATCTCGTTGGCCGGAGCCTGCTGATGCATGCACCGGCCCGCCTGCGTGGAGGTCACTGTGTCGCTCGATCACAGTCTCGTCGGCCTGCCAGGGGAGCCGCGCGAGCGTTCGTGGACATCGAAGGATGCACTTCTGTACGCGATCGGGGTCGGGGCCGGCCTAGGTGACCCGCTTCGGGAGTTGCAGTTCACCACGGAGAACTGCGAGGGCATCGAGCAGCAGGTGCTGCCAACTTACGGCGTCCTGCTGGCCCAGGCCGGGCCGTCGCGTAGCCTCGGCGACTTCGACCGGGCCATGCTGGTCCACGCTGAGCAGTACGTCGAGCTGCACCGGCCGCTGCCGGTCGAGGGAACTGTCCGGACGTCCTCGACCGTGACCGGCATCTACGACAAGGGCTCGGGCGCGCTCGTGGAATCGGAGAGCGTGGCCGTCGACGTGGCAACCGGGCAGCCAGTCATTACCAGCAGAACCGGCACGTTCATCCGCGGTGAGGGCGGCTTCGGCGGTGAACGGGGCAGTTCGGCGACATGGCGGCTGCCCGACCGCGCGCCTGACCATAAGGTCGTCGAGCAGACCCGCCCCGAGCAGGCGCTGCTGTACCGGCTGTCGGGAGACCGCAACCCGCTGCACGTCGACCCGAAGTTCGCGGCCAGGGGCGGATTCAGCCGGCCCATCCTGCACGGGTTGTGCACGTATGGCTTCACCGGGCGGGCGCTGCTGCAGGAACTCTGCGGCTGCGACCCGGCCCGGTTTTCCTCGATGTCCGGGCGGTTCAGCGCGCCGGTGCTGCCGGGCGACTCCCTGGTGATCTCGATCTGGCGCGATGGGGACGGGACAGCCTCATTCCAGACGGCGAAGGAAGACGGGACGGTCGTGATCGACCGGGGCCGGGTCACGTTCGCCTGACCCGTATCCGGTCCCATCGGCAGGCCTGCATCTGTCACGCTGAGCAGCGTGGAGCTGGATCGCCACCATCAGGCTGCCGTGCCCGACCCGGCGCTGGTCGTGCTGATCGGGCCATCCGGTTCAGGCAAGTCAACCTGGGCCGCCGAGCGGTACCTGCCGCGTGAGATCGTCTCCTCTGACGGGCTGCGGGGCATCGTCGGCAGCGGCGAGCACGATCTGGACGCCTCCGCCGACGCGTTCTCGCTGCTCGATCAGATCGTGGAAGCTCGTGCCGGCCGCGGGCTGACCACGGTCATTGACACTCTTGGCCTGGACCCGCAGCGCCGGGCCGCCTATCTGGTGACAGCCCGGCAGGCCGGGCTCCCCGCGGTGGCGGTGATCTTCAATACCGACCACGCAACCTGCCGAGATCGCAACCGGTCCAGAGACCAGGCGGTGCCGGCCCAGGTACTGACGGCGCAACTGCGGCGGATGCGCGGCATGACGGCGGAGATCGCGGCCGAGGGTTGGGACCAGGTGCTGCGAGTGGATGCCCACGCGGAGCGCGCCGGACAGCCTGCCGTTGATCCCGATCGGCAGACCAGCCGGTCCGAGCCCGCTGATGAGCGCGCGTCGGGCGCCGGGCAGCCGGAGTTCATCCTGCAGCTTTCCCGCTTTGATTGGGGTGATGACGCGGCTGGCTGGCTCAGGGCCGTCGCCCTGGCTGCCGCGGAGGCTGGCTTTCGCGGCCTCGCGCTGATGGACCACCTCATCCAGATACCGCAGGTCGGGCGCGCCTGGGAACCCATTCCCGAGCCGCTGGTAACGCTCGGCATGCTGGCTGGCCTGCAGACCGGGCTCCGCCTCGGCACGCTCGTCACGCCCGTAACCTTCCGTGCTCCAGGTGTGCTGGCCAAGAGCATGGCGACGCTCGATGTGCTCTGCGGGGGCCGGGCGTTCTGTGGCATCGGAGCCGGCTGGTGGGATCGGGAGCATGCTGCCTTCGGCTTGCCCTTGCCTGCGGCGGGGGAGCGCCTCGACGAGCTTGAGGCCGCGATCGAGACCGCGCGGGCGCTATGGCAGCCCGGCACGAAGGCCTACCGCGGTGACCGCGTGCAGTTGCCGGAGACCACCTGCTATCCGCGTCCGGTGTCGAGCATTCCGATCATCGTGGGTGGCAGCGGGGAGCGGCGGACGCTCCAGATCGCGGCACGACTCGGCGATGGCTGCAACCTGCCGTCGGACCTCGAGGTGCTCGATCACAAGTTGGCTGTGCTTCGCGAGCACTGCCGGGCCGTAGGCCGGGATCCCGCGGACGTGCAGATCACCGTCCTCGACGTGCCTGTCATCGGGCGCAGCCGTGAGCATGTCGCCGCGCTCGTGGAACGGCTTCGCGGCCGATCTGATGCTGCCGCATTCGCTCGCCGGCGCCACGCGGGCCTGGCGGCCGACCACGCCGCTCGCTACCGCCAGCTAACCGAGCGAGGTGTGAGCACGATCTTCGTCGCGCTGCCGGACCTGGCCGGGCCCGACGACGTCGGAAGGCTTGCTCCTGTCATTGCTGCGCTGGGCTGACGGTGTCCTCGACCGAGCTGGCCGCACGCAGGGCGGCGTCCGGCCGACGAGGGCCGACGCGCCGTGGCCGGCGATTAGGTGGACATCCGCTCGGGCCCGCCCGGACGGATCTCCAGCCGCCGCTGATAGTCACTGCGGATCTTCGCTTGCAAGGCACGGGCCGATCCGGCATGAAACTCCTCGGCCGTGCGCAGGTAGTACGCCGACCAGACGCCATCAAGGCAAGTGATCGAGTAGACGCCTTGCCATCTGGCCCGGAGCCGCGCCAGTTCGGGTGGCACCTGGCGGTTGTCCTCGGGCGAGCACTCATCCATCGACGTGCCTTCTCCTGGCGGCTCTGGCCGGACAGCTGGAGGTGCCCGGGCGGGTCCAGAGCCGCTATGCATGATACCCAGGTAGTCCAGGGCATGCCAGTCAGAGCCTGGGGCGACTAGGAACTCCTACCGGACGGCAGGAGGCGATTCCTCGGTGCAGCGCGGCCATCGGGCGGGCATGTGAAAAAATGCCTGGGTACACCCAGGCTAACCAGGTCCTGCCGAATAGTGCCTGGTAGAGCCTGTCTAGCTTTGATGTCATGGAGGAGATTGACCACAACGCGGGGGAGCCCGTTTGGTCGCAGCTGGCCGGCATTTTGCGTCGGCAGATCGAGCGGGGAACCATCCAGCCCGGCAAGTTGCTGCCGTCGATCTCCACGCTCATGCAGCTCTACGGGGTCTCGGACGGCACCGTGAAGCGGGCGCTCCGGGCTCTGCGCGATGAGGGCATCGTGAGCACCGTCCCCGGCCGCGGTTCGTACGTCTCGGAATGACAGCGGGCGGACGACCAGCGCCTGACATGCCGGTCGCAGTCGACAGCTATGACACGGCGTGGCCAGACCGGTTCGCCGAGCAGCAGAGCGCGCTGACGCGACTACTCGCGCCCTGGCTGGCCGGCCCTGTGCAGCATGTCGGGTCCACTGCGGTCCCCGGCCTGCGCGCTAAGCCGATCATCGACATGCTGGCACCCGTCCGCTCGCTGCCCGACGCCCGCGCCGCCGTTCCGCTTCTGGCTCGGCACGAGTGGTTGTTCTGGCCGGAAGATCCGGCTGCGACGTATCGGCTGTGGTTCCTGCGGCCGACGCCAGCCAAGCGCACGCATCACCTGCAGGTGATCGAGCACGATGACCCGCATGCCGTCGCGCTGCTGGGCTTTCGCGATGCTTTGCGCGCTGACCCGCGTCTTCGGCGCGATTATGCCGAGCTCAAGGACGAGCTGGCGCGCCAGCATCCCAGTAATCGCAATGCCTATACCAACGCGAAGGCCGACTTCGTCGCGAGCGTCCTCAAGCAGGCCGGCTTGCCGGCCTATCGCCGCGACATGCTGCCCGAGTAATCGTCAGACCTGCCGCTTTTGACGAGTCTGACCGCCTCTGGACAATCACCGCTTGACGGCGTCAAGCCGTTAAATCACGCTAGAGGCTCCAGATCCGGCATCCGTCGCATCCCGCATCGGCGCGGCGTACGGGATGGCGAGCCAAGGAGGGCTCCATGCGCTTACTCCACCGATCACTAGCGGGCGGGATCACCGTCATAACCGTTATCGCCCTCACCGGGCTAGCGGGATCATTCACGACTACTGCGGTGGCTGCGACGCAGTCTCGCGGGCCGAGCTATGTCGCCATCAACGGCAGCCAACTCGTCGCGAACTCGAGTCGGCGCACCGGCGCGTATCACAGCTCACGCATGTCCGTCGAGGTCGCGCTGGCCCCGCGTAACCAGGCCGGGCTGGCCCGGCAGCTGGAGGCCATGTATACCAGCGGCACCAGCGCTTACCATCACTGGCTGGCCAAGGGTCAGTTCGACGCCAGATTCGCTCCCTCGGCGGCCGAGCGAGCCGCCGTCGCGAGCTACCTGAGATCTGCGGGCTTGCGCGTCAGCAGCGGCTCATCGCCGTTCCTGATCCGGGCTACGGGCTCGAGCCGGCAGGTTCAGTCTGCGTTCCGCACCACGCTGAGCACGTACGTCGCCACGAGCGGCGAGCGTTACTTCGCCAACTCCGCGACTGCCCAACTCCCGGTGGCGCTAGCCCGCGAGACGCTCGGGATCATCGGGCTAACCAACACGGTTCGTGAGCACTCGCAGATCATCCGCCGGCCCGGAAATAGCCGGCTGGGAGCCAAAGCGCTCAGCCGGCCGTCAGCGTCGTCAAGCTCGGGCGCAAGCTGCGAGACCGGATACGTGACCGAGTCCGAGTTGTTCAACTACGTCAATGACAACACTCCCATCCCCTATGGCTACGGCGCGGGGCCCGGCTGCACCGGGCTGTCGCCGTCGCAGACCAACTCGATCTACGGCGCGCCGAGCGTCGGCGCGAGTGGCAAGGGCGCCGGGATCGACATGGGACTGTTCGAGCTGTCGGCCTACCAGAAGTCCGACATCGACACCTGGGCGCATTACTTCTACGGGCCGAGGTACTCCCCGAGCCTGGTGAACATCAACGTCGATGGCGGCCCGCTGCACCCGATCTGCCCCGCAGGCGACGAGTGCCCAGCCGACATTAACTACTACTCGGGCGACATCGAGGTTGACGCCGACATCGAGATGTCGATGACAATCTCTCCCGACAACAGCCACATCCTCGTCTACAACGCGCCGAACGACTATACCGGCCAGACCTCGCTTGACGAGTACAACAAGATCGCGAACCAGGACGCCGCTGCGGTGGTGAGCTCCAGCTGGGGCGTCTGCGAGGACGAGATCACCGCGGGCTACGCGCAGGCGGAGAACGTGATCTTCGAGCAGATGGCCATGCAGGGGCAGAGCCTCTTCAATGCCTTCGGTGACAACGGCGCCTACGGGTGCCTGCCGTCGCCGACCTACGCGAACGCCGGGGATCCAGCCGATCAGCCGTGGGTAACGGGCGTCGGCGGGACGTCGTTCGAGAGCTACAACCCTGGCAGCAACCCGACCGCGAGCTACCCGACCGGAGCAGAGACCGTCTGGAACAGCTACAACCTGTGCAGCGACCAGCCCGCCAAACCCGCCAACGACAACCAGGGCGGGTTGTTCTGGTGTCTTGAGACCGGCGCTGGCGGAGGCGCCCCGAGCCAGTGGTGGGGCCGTCCGTCCTACCAGCACGGACCAGGCGTCGATAGTCCCTACAGCACGTACGGCAACGGCTCGACGAACTGTGCGCTGGCCGCCGTCGGCACTCCGTGCCGGGAAGGCCCGGACATCTCGGCCAACGCCGACCCGTTTACCGGGCCCGCCGAGTACTGCACGGGCAACTCCAGCACGCCGTACAGCACCTGCGCCGCCTTCGAGAGCACAGATCCGGTGCCGGGCTGGTTCCAGATCGGCGGCACCAGTCTGTCGTCGCCGCTCTGGTCCGGGATCTTTGCCGACCGGGACAGTTACACCGGACAACGGGCCGGAAACGCCAACCCGTGGCTTTACATGCTGTTTGACACCGATCCCGGCGAGTACTTCCATGACATCACCGGCATCGGGCCGCTGCAGCGGATTGCCGACAACAACGGCCTCTACCCGAGCACGCCTGGCTACGACATGGCCACGGGCATCGGGACACCCAGAATGGCCGCGCTGATCACCGGGACCTGACCCCGAAAGCCAGCGCCGCGCGTGCGGGGGATGGCAGCACCCATCTCCCGCACGCGTCGGGTCACGCCGGGTGCCGCGAATCCATGCCGGCGCGCATACGGGCGCGGCGCCGCGCACTCTTCGTTAGGGCAGCTTCCAGTCGAGCGGGTCCGCGCCTTGTTGCCGCAGCAGTTGATCGGCGCGGCTGAACGGCCGGGAGCCGAAGAAACCGCGGTCGGCTGACATGGGACTGGGGTGCGCGGACTGAATGATGGGCGTGCCACCGAGCAGAGGCGCGAGATTCCGGGCGTCGTTGCCCCACAAGATCGCGACGAGCGGGCCGCCGCGCGTGGCGAGCGAGCGGATGGCCTGGTCGGTTACCTGCTCCCAGCCTTTGCCGCGATGTGAGCCAGGAGCACCCGGCTGGACCGTGAGCACCCTGTTGAGCAGCATGACGCCGCGCTCGCTCCACGGGCTCAGGTCACCGCTCGACGGGCGCGGGAGGCCGAGGTCGGTCTCATACTCCTTGAAGATGTTGACCAGGCTGCCGGGCAGGCGCCGGACGTCAGGCGCGACGGAGAAGCTGAGGCCGACCGGATGGCCTGGCGTGGGGTAGGGATCCTGCCCGACGATCAGTACACGCACGTCCGCCAGCGGCTGGCGGAATGCCCGGAGGATGTTGTCGCCGCTCGGCAAGTAACTGCGGCCGGCCGCAATCTCGGCGCGCAGGAATTCGCCAAGTTCCGTGATACGCGCCTCGACCGGCTGCAGTGCCGCGGCCCAGTCCGGCGCTACAAGGTCTTGCAGAGGGCGTGCCGCCATGTCAGCACACTGTATCCGGCGATGACGGGCCGGACGCCGGACTTCGATCGCTTTCGTGCTCGCGACGCCGGCTCCGGTTTGGCAATTCCGTGAGATGCCGGCCTGGCGGTCTGCGTGCGTGCCAGGATGCGACAGTGACCTCGCCAGGCGGATTTTTCGTGGTAAGACCCACAAGTGT
>JASHUE010000507.1:0-4404 GCA_030040195.1 Streptosporangiaceae bacterium
GAGATCTGGTGGGCCGCGTTCGACCAGCGGCGGCCGGTGGTGCTGCTGGCGGAATGCGAGCCGTCTGGGTTCACGGCGATGCAGGTCGTCGCTCCGGCTGACGGCGACATCTCGGGCCTGGGCGTCGAGGTACCAGTCGGCGTCCGGGAGGGGCTGCCGTTTGACGGCGTGGTGCGGTTCGCGTTCCGCCGGCCGGGCGTTACCCCGTGCACCTGGCTGACCACCTTGAACCAGGAGGACCTGATCGAGCGGGCCGGAGCGCTGTCTGCGGCCAAGCTCACCGAGATCGAAGACGCCATGCGAGCCAGCGAGCAAACGGCCGACTGGACGGCGGCTGCGGCGGCCAGACTCAGCGAGATCAGAGCTTGCCTATGACAGCAGGCGCGCGGAAATGGGGAACGACGGCGGGCCAGCAGCGACGGTCACCGCACTCTGCGGCCGCCACACGACCAGTGACACGATGGTGACAGGGCCGGGCTCGGTCCGGCCGCCCGGAAGCTGTCGTCGGAAACTGCGAGCTGACCAGAGAATGCGTCACCACGCCGGTTGCTCTAAGTGACCAGTCCGGCAGCTAGCCATGACGGCAGGCTCGCCGCACAGACCGCGCTCAATGCACGCCGACGCCGCGGCCAGCGCAGCAAACCGTGTCTGACCTGGGAGCCGGTGAGCGGGATCGAACCGCTGCCCTGCCGTTTACAAGACGGCTGCTCTGCCAACTGAGCTACACCGGCGGCGATCGTCCGCCATGCTAGCCCAAGCCCGGCCGACGTGCGCATGCCCAGTCCTGACCTGGGATTCCGCGCTGTGCATAAACCCCCTGCCTGCCCACCAAGGGACGTGAAGCGATGTCCGGTTGTCACCGGCAGAACACTCATCAGGCAAGTCCCAGGCCGTAAGCGTCCGGAAGAGAACGTACGGAAGGCCTTTGGCCAGAAGGTGGTACCAGTGAGAACAGCCCCGGCGAGCATCGCCTGAGGAGGGCTCCCGTAATGCCACGGCATCTGATGACGATGGAGCAGATTCTCTCGATCCTGCGCGACACCCCTGAGCGCCTCAGCGGCTTCGCCCGCGACCTGCCCGAGGCCATGCTGTGCGCTGCTCCTGAGCCTGGCGAGTGGTCGGTCACCGAAATTGCTGTTCATCTCCGGTCGTGTGCCAGGCCATTGAGATGATCGCCCCGACCGACCACTCGACCATACGAGCCGTCAGCCCGACCACCTGGATCAAGAGCACAGACTATTGCAAGCTGGCGTTCTCTTTGTCGTTGCGGGCGATAGCCGGCCACCGGACGTTTGGCAGACACGTAGCTGCGCGGCTTGGGCGCTACGTTGCCGTGCAGAACTTCGGACTCCGGAGCGCTGTGTACCAAACCGCAGCTCGTCCCGGCGTTCTGGATCTGCTTGAGGACCTGTCTGCGAGCGCAGTCGAACCTGCCGCCCCAGTCATTGACAGCACGAGCGGCCAGTGTCTGCTCGATTCGGTATCTGACTTCCGGTCAGGTGCGTATTGACATAGACCGTGTCGATCGCGATGCGTCCCATATGGTAAATCTGCACCGACTCACCTAGGAGGGCGCATCATGAAAAGTCAGAAAGAGACGCAACCTTTCAGCGTAGCCGTTGCTCCTATTCTGGTCGCTTTCACGCTGCCGACGATCGCGCTGATCGCGACGAGCACCTCGCACCTGCCCTTAAAGGACGTCATCCTCGCCCTGTTTGTGGCATCCACCGGGGTCTTGCTTGCAGGTTTCCAGTTTGCCGTCGGCCGCTTTTCTAATGCCGGCGGGTTCTGGGAGGGGGCACGTGCAACCCTAACGAGCCTCGGCCTCATTCTCTTGGGCGCGGCGTTGGCCCTGCTGGTGTGGCCGTGGACGCTGCAGTGGCCGTGGAGGACTGTAACAAGCCGCGAGGTCTTGTGCGCCGGGCTCGCCATGCTCGCAGCGGGGGTTCTTTTCCCGATTGGGATGAAGCTATATCTCTTGGCATCAAACGGGACAGGCAAGCTGGCATCAGACCGCGCGGAGCCGCCGCCGGGCGATCTGCGGCTCAAGTCAGTCGACGCAATTATGCGGCTCATCTGTCGTGGTTCACCAGAGGAGCGGACAAAGGCCCTCAGTGCGGCCGTCTGGTTGCTGCCCGACCTCCGGGAGCCAAATCTGTCACGCATTTCCTCGGCGGTCGAACTCATGAGCGCGCTGGACGACCTGCAAGCACGATGAAGCACCGGCACCATGCGGAATGACCGGATTGCCCAGCCCCGAGGCCCGCGATCGCGGTGCGGTCAGGTGCTCCAACGGGAGCGCTCGATGGCACATGTTGCTTAGTGACATGCCCGGGATCGCCGACCCGCTCCTCGCGCATACGGACTGCTGGTTCCCGAAGGTGGGCGCGCCGCTGGGTTGGTAGAGAGCAGTCAAGGGCGTGATCGGGGCGGCCTTGTTTTTGCTGCGTGCGTGCAGATGGTTCATTCAACAGTGAACAGAGGTTCGTCGAGCTTCTCGACGTCGACGTCGATTCCCAGGCCCGGACCGGTGGGCGCAGAGCCGCGACCGTCCTGGGAACGGGGCACGTATCCAGCAACGTGACCGTCAGTCCAGTCATTGAAGAACGAGGTCATCAGGAGACTCTCGGGGCGCGTACTTGCAGCGAGATGGCTGACGGCCGCGGTGATGACGTCCCCGCCCCACATGTCCTCTATGGACACCATTAAGTTCAGCTCCTGCATTAGGTCTCTTGCTTGAGCTGCGCCCGTGAGGCCTCCCACTCGACTGATCTTCAAATTGATGGACGAGGCTCCCGCCTCGTATTTCGCTTGGAAGATGTGCGTCTTCGTCTCGATCGACTCATCGAGCACCAATGGCAGCGAGGACTTGGACGCGGCGAGGGCACAATCGGCCGTCGAGCGGCACGGCTGCTCGACATAGACGGGTAGGTCGTCCATCGCTCGCAAGGCACGCCGCGCGTCAAGCAGACTCCAGCCGCCGTTGGAGTCCGCGACGATGATTGTGTCGTTGTCACCCGCAGCTACCGATGCTCTGGCTCGTGCTGCGTCGGCCAAGGGCTCGTTCCCCACCTTCAACTGGAATCGGTTGATGCCAGCGGCGCGTCGTCGCGTAACAAAATCAGCCATCGCTTCGGGCGCACCGAGCGGTACGGCCTCATAAATCGGAAATTGCGTCTGTCGGACGCCGCCGAGTAGAGCCGAGATGGGCCGACCAACGGACTTGCCGAACAAGTCCCAGCAAGCGATGTCGATCGGGCTTTTCGCGTATCCGTGGCCAAGGAGCGTCCGATCCAAGCGCGCCCGTACCTGTGAGATGTTCGTCGGGTCGCACCCGATCAACGAAGGAGCGAGGAACTGAAGCGCCGCGCGGATTCCATCGGTAAATGTCGGCAGATAGGTTGCGCCAAGCGGCGTAATCTCGCCCCATCCGTCGAGGCCCTCGTCAGTTCGAAGTCGGACAAGCGTGCCAGTCTGAGCCCCGGCTGCTCGGCCGCCGGACATGACGTATTCACCGTGTGCATAGCCCAGCTTGTACCCGAAGCCGTCAACTCCGATGATCTTCAAAACCGGTCTCCTTACATTCGACGCTCGCTGCCTGCTCACGGTCCGCCATGCAGCGCACCCGGTGCGGGGCGGTTAAGAAGCCGCGAGACCGGAGGTCGTGAAGAACGCCAGGCGGGCGATGCACCCGGTCGATAACGCCGTCTATGGTATCGAGCGGTCCATCGCGACATCGCTGCACTCGGGCGGCCAGCGCAGGGCCGCGAGCCGATGAAAGGGAGGCGCGGCGTGTGTTGGCACGGCGGCTGTCCGGTGGCGGCACCGCACGGCGTCGCCGAGCGCTCATCAACCTCCCACGTAAGGGATGCCCGGCGCCACTTCAAATCTCGCGCCGGGCATTCCCCCGCCTGGATCGGCACGCACGTTCAACGTCGGACACCGTCAGGCCTGTTACCGCCTCGGTCTGGATGCATTTGCATGGACGGCGCATGGATAGCGCGGTTTAGCGCATGGAGAATGCAAGGATCGAAATTGGCCGTTCCTGCTCGACGCTTTACCACCTAGCGGCTGGCCGTCGAAGCCAGCCCTAGCAGAAGGAGCAGGCGAAATGCCTGGAATAGTAGTGAGCGCCGATGGCTCAGCCGACTCGCAGAATGCACTCGAATGGGCAGTGACGCATGCAGCGCTGGAGCACCTCCCGCTCACGATCCTGGCCGTCCACCAGGTCGCGGCGAGCGCATGGACCGGCAGCCCGATCATCTACCCGCAGGATCGGCCTGAAGCTCAGCGGGTCCTGCACGCGGTCGAGGAGACGGTAGCCAAGACCATCAGCAAGCTCAGTGAGGGCCGGCCAAGCTCGGTGACCGTGCGCGGGTCCATCGGCCAGCCGGCGAATGCACT
>JASHUE010000508.1:0-5250 GCA_030040195.1 Streptosporangiaceae bacterium
AGTGGCCGTCGGGGCGGCGCTGGCGGACTTCGACTTCCGGGCCGCCACCGCAGCGGTCTGGCAGATCGTCGAGCAGGCCAACCGCTACGTGGACGCGACCGAGCCCTGGCACCTGGCCAGGGCCGAGCGGGCCGGCGACAGCACCGCCGGTCCCCGGTTGGACGCCGTGCTCGGGGCCCTCGTCGCGGCCTGCCAGATCCTGGCCGCCGAGATCTGGCCATTCCTGCCCGACCTGGCCGCGCGCATCGCGGCGGCCTGCAACGACTCGGCAGGCGTCCTGCCCCGGCCCAGGCCACTCTTCCCGCGCATCGAGACCCGGCAGCGTCCTGCGACGGCGACCGATCCGGGCGCACTGGAGCGTAAAGCCGTTCCGGCGCCAGTGCTTTCGCGGGCGGGAACGGGGTCGTCCGCAGCCGCGCTGTGACCGATACGACGCAGAACACGGGGGTTGAGCCCTGATAACGCGCATCGGTTGGCATTTGCCTAGTCGTTACGGGCAGCCGTCAAGTTGTCGCCTTGTGTAGGCCCTTCCTCAATCGAAGCGTGACCTGCGACCCATACAGTGCTTAAGCATTGTGCTCCCGGCACTCGCGAGAAGCGCGCTAGGTTCACTGGCGAATCACGCACGCCTGCTGGAACTAATGGCGGCTGCTGGCGAGTCGTGTCTTGTAGAAGCTCGATGATGAGCCCGAGGCACGGCATCAATACGCACCAGGCCGAGTAGGCCGCTGGCCTGCTTGTCCTGATGACACATGTGCCAGCCTGCCCGCAGGCGGGCCCGGTGGTGAAACCGCACGCAATGAGGATGTTCATCGAGGAGGTCAGGTGATCGGACGTTCGGTGCCCGCGGGCACTGTGTCCGGGCACTTTGCGTCCCCAGCGGACGCCCTTGCCGTCGGTAGTGCGCGATGAGCGCTGGGTCACCAGCCTGGACGGTTCTCGGCGCGCTCGTAGCGGCGGTGGCGATCGGGCTGCTGCTCCGCCGCGCGCGTGCAGGCGGTCCCGCCTATCGTTGGCTCGCCGCCTCCGCAGCTGCCTGGGGCGCCGCGTTCATTGCTCAGATCGCCGCTGCCGGATCGGTAACGCCAACCGCAATCCAGCTATCCCTCACCGATCTCCTTGCGCTGATTGGGCTGATCCCCCTCGTCATTGGCCTGATCAAGCTGGCTCCGCCCAGCCGGTCGCCAGACCGGCTCGGCCAGTTGGTGGATGGCTGCCTGCTTAGCCTCGGCATCTTCGGCATCGGGTGGATTGCCGTGCTGCGGTCCGCATACGCTGCGACGGCCGTCGGGGCTGGATCGTTCGCCGTCGATCTCATCCATCCAGTGGCTGACCTGGTCGTGCTCGGCGGCAGCCTCGCGGTGGTACTGCGCGCCGGCCGCGCCGCGCTGCCGCCCTACTTCGCCGTGGCGGCAGCCACTCTCGGCGACCTGCTCGCTGTCCAGGCTCGCGCCTCGGGCGCGCATCCGGGGACCTGGCCGCAGTTGGCCTGGCTGCTCGCGATTTGCCTGCTCGGAGCGAGCGGCCTGCTCTATTCCGGATCCGCGGGGGCCGGCGCTCAGGCCGGCGGCTCTCGCCCCATCCCGGCTCTGCTGGGGACCGCGCTCGGGCTGACCGCCTCGACCGCGGCCGCCGTCGTTATGTTGGTGTTCGCGGTTGTGACCTGGGGAAACAGCGGGCCGGTACCGCTGATCGCGGGGTGCGCCCTGATGCTGGCCCTGGCAATACGGGCCGGCGGCCTGCTCCTGCGGGCGGCGGCGACATCAGACCTGGGCGAGCTGCCTGGCAGCAAGTTCCTGCAACTGGCCGAACGCACGAGCGACGTCGTCCTGCTGTGTGACGCCGGCGGCGTGGTCACCTACGCGAGCCAGGCGGTAGCGCGGTATGGGTATGAGCCGGCGCAACTAGCCGGGCAGAGGCTGGCCGACCTGATCCACCCCGATGACCGGGTCGGCGCAGTGCGGGCTGCCGCGCTGGCGACGTCAGGGGCATCCGCCCCCGCGGCCAGCCTCGCCTGCCAGGTACGGGCCGCGGACGGGACCTGGCGGGACGTGCAAGCAACCGTCTCACGGTACGCCGGCTCGGGTCGGCAGAATGCCATGCTGGTGACGGCGAGGGACGTCAGCGACCAGGTAGAGCTGCGCAGGCAGGTGACTCACCTCACCTTCCACGACGGGCTGACCGGACTGCCCAACCGGGCCTACCTGGAGGAGCGGGCGAAGGACCTGCTCGCCAGGCAGCCCGTCGGCGGTAGCGCTAACCCGCCGGAGCGCTCCGGAGCGATCTTCGTCGATCTCGACGGGTTCACCGCCATCAACGACTCAGTCGGCCACGGCGCCGGCGACCTGCTGCTGGCCCAGGTGGGACGGCGCCTGCGGGGCCTTGTGCCGCCGCACGACACGGTCGCCCGCTGGGGTGGCGACGAGTTCGCGATCCTGGTCGAGCACCCGGCTAGCCCGCAGGAGATCGTTGACATGGCGGAGCGGCTGGCAGACGCCATCGCCGCCGCCCCGTTCCAGGTCGCAGACCGCGACGTGACCATGACGGCCGCCCTAGGCGTCGCCTTCGCCGGGCCGGATGTCGGCGAGCACCTCCTGCGCAACGCTGACTTGGCCATGGCCAGGGCTAAAGAGGCCGGCGGAGATCGGGTCGAGGTGTTCGCGGCACACATGCACGCGGACGTCATCAGGCGACTGGAACTGGCGAGCGATCTCCGCCAGGCGATCGCGGAAGACGGCCTGGCCGTCGAGTACCAGCCGCTTGTGGAGCTCTCGACCTCGCGGGTAGCCGGCGTCGAGGCGCTCGTGCGCTGGTCTCGCCGCGGCGAGCAGGTCCCGACGACTGAATTCCTCAGCGTCGCTGAGGAGTCTGGACTCATCGTCGCGCTCGGAGACTGGGTGCTGCGAGAGGCCTGCCAGCAGGCGGCGCAGTGGCGGGCCGCGGGCTGGCCGATCGGGCTGTCGGTGAACTTCTCCCTGCGTCAGGTAAGCGCGCCGCGGTTCGCGGAGTTGGTGCTGACGGCGCTCGACGACTGCGGGCTGCCGCGATCCGCGCTGACCCTAGAGGTCACCGAGCGGGTGTTGCTAGAGGTAGCCGGCCCGACCCTCGATGAGCTCGGCCGGCTGCGTCAGCTCGGCGTGCGGCTGGCAATCGACGACTTCGGCACGGGCTACGCCTCGCTCGCCTATCTCCGTGAGCTCCCGGTCGACATCATCAAGATCGACCCGTCATTTGTGGCCGGGCTCAGTACCGACGGGACGCTGGCGATGCTGACCAGGACCATCGTCCAGGTCGGGCACGACCTGGGCATCGAGATCGTTGCCGAAGGCATCGACCGGCCGGAACAGCTCGAGCTGCTGCGAGCCATGGGCTGTGGCCTCGGCCAGGGATTCCTGCTCGCCAAGCCGATGACGGCGCCCGGCATCGAGGCCTTCGCCGATCCTGGGCGGGCTCGCGGGCCGGCCGACGGAAAGTCGGGCGAGGCCGGGCCGCGCGAGCCAAGAGGTCACGATGACCAGGCCAGGCTCCCCGGATCAGCCTCCGACGCGGCGGCCGCGGCTCCCGCAGGCTAGCGCCCTCACTGCTGCCCGTCCGGCTCGCCGGGCCCACGACGCCTGCTGGCTCGGCGTGATCCGCGGTTGTGAAGGAGTTCACAAGCCGGCCGATAGACTGTGAGGCCCGACGCCTGCGCTACGGAGGACCCGTGCCTGCTGTCGTACTCGTCGCCGAGGAGCTTTCCCCGGCCGCAATCGCGCTTCTGGAGTCCTCCTACCAGGTCCGCTACACCGACGGTGCTGACCGGAACAAGCTGCTGAAGGCCCTCGCTGACGTGGACGCGGTCATCGTGCGGAGCGCAACCACGATCGACGCCGAGGCCCTCATGCACGCGCCAAGGCTGCGTGTCGTCGCCAGGGCGGGCGTTGGGCTGGACAACGTCGATGTGGAGGCAGCGACCAAGGCCGGTGTCATGGTCGTGAATGCTCCCGCCTCGAACGTCGTCAGCGCGGCCGAGCACGCCATCGCGTTGCTGCTGGCGCTGGCCCGTAACGTTCCGCAGGCAATGGCGTCGCTGAGGAGCGGGCAGTGGGAGCGCTCCGCCTACACCGGGGTGGAGCTTCAGGACAAGGTCGTGGGCATCCTCGGCCTCGGGCGGATCGGGGCGCTGGTGGCCCAGCGGCTGGCCGCCTTTGAGATGACCGTGATCGCCTACGATCCGTACGTCCCTGCCGCCAGGTCGACTCAGCTCGGGGTCCGCATGGTCAGCCTGGATGAACTGCTGGCTAAGGCCGACTTCATCACGGTGCACCTGCCGAGGAACCCCGAGACAGTCGGTCTGGTCGGTGACCGCGAACTGCGTCTGGTCAAGCCGGAGGTCCGGATCATCAACGCCGCACGGGGCGGGATCGTGGACGAGGCCGCGCTCGTGGCGGCACTGCGGGAAGGCCGGGTCGCGGGCGCCGGCATCGACGTGTACGCCAACGAGCCGTGCACCGACAGCCCTCTGTTCGGGCTCGGCAACGTGGTCGTGACTCCGCACCTGGGCGCCAGCACGGCCGAGGCTCAGGAGAAGGCCGGCACTCAGGTCGCGAGGTCTGTCCGGCTGGCGCTGGACGGCGAGCTCGTGCCGGATGCCGTCAACGTGCAGGGCGGGGTCGTCGCCGAGGAACTGCGCCCGTGGCTGCCGCTCGCCGAGAAACTCGGCCGGATCTTCGCCGCGCTGGCTGGGGGCGCCACTGCCGCGGTAGCCATCGAGGTCAGGGGCGAGATTGCGGGCCTGGACATCAGCGTGCTTGAACTGGCCGTGATGAAGGGGCTGTTCGCGGACGTAACCGAGGAGCCGGTCACCTACGTCAACGCGCCGCTGGTGGCCAAGGAACGCGGAGTCGAGGTCGCGATGAGCGCCGGCGAGGTAAGCCAGGACTGGCGGCACCTGCTGACGATCCGCGGTACAGCGCCCGACGGCAAGCTTGTCTCGCTCAGCGGCACCCTGAGCGGACTGCGGCAGTCCGAGCGCCTGGTTGAAGTCAACGGACTCGATGCCGAGATCGCTCCCGCCGCCCACATGATCTTTCTCGGTTACCTCGATCGGCCGGGCGTGGTGGGCACCGTCGGCCAGCGGCTCGGCAGTCGGCAGATCAACATCGCCCAGATGCAGGTTTGCCGGCGTGCCCAGGGCGGCGAAGCCTTGATCGTGCTGTCGGTCGACTCGGCGGTCCCGCCCGACGTGATCGGCGAGATTGCCGACGGTAC
>JASHUE010000509.1:0-3954 GCA_030040195.1 Streptosporangiaceae bacterium
TGACTATCCGAGGTACACGACTGGCACGGCGATGCTGGAGACCGCCGAGAAGCTCACGCCGGTAGAGAAGGAGCCGTCCATGCGGCAGTTCTTGCTGCTGGTCGGCGGCCTCCGGTCCCTGGTCGAGGCGGCCCACGAACCGAGGCTGGTACTTGACGCCTATCTGCTCAGGTCGCTGGCGGTCGCAGGTTACGCGCCTGCCCTGGACGAATGCGCGATCTGCGGCACGCCGGCCCCGCAGGCGAGCGGCGGGCTGCGGGCATTCGGGCTGGCCGCGGGCGGGCTGACCTGCCGGGCCTGCCGGGCGCCGGGATCGGCCACTCCGGCGGCAGGTACGGTGGCGTTGATGAGCGCGCTGCTGCGGGGCGACTGGGCCCAGGCCGATGCCAGCGAACGGCGGCACCAGCTGGAGTGCAGCGGGCTGACCGCCGCCTACCTGCAGTGGCACCTGGAGCACTCCCTCCGCTCGCTTCAGCACGTCGAGCACGCCTAAGGAACAGTCAGCAGATGAGCCGCGAGGTCAAGCCGCCCTATCCGCACCCCGAGGGAGCCCAGCCGCCGAAGATCCCCGGAGAACTCGTACCCCGGCATGTGGCCCTGGTGATGGACGGGAACGGCCGGTGGGCGAAGCAGCGCGGTCTGCCAAGGACCGAGGGCCATAAGGCGGGTGAGTACGCGCTCTTCGACGTGATCATGGGGGCCATCGAGCTCGGCATTCCCTATCTGTCGGCCTATGCCTTCTCCACGGAGAACTGGCGCCGCTCGCCCGACGAGGTTCGCTTCCTGATGGGCTTCAACCGGGACGTGATCCGCCGCCGCCGCGACCAGCTGAACGAGATGGGCGTGCGGATCAGGTGGGCGGGGCGCCGGCAGCGCCTGTGGCGCAGCGTGATCTCCGAGCTTGAGGACGCCGAGCGGATGACGACCGGCAACGACGTGCTGACGCTGCAGTTCTGCGTCAATTACGGCGGCCGGGCCGAGATCGCGGATGCGGCCAGGGCCATCGCCGAGGATGTGGCGGCGGGGCGCCTCCGGCCGGAGAAGGTCGACGAGAAGCTCATCGGCCGCTACCTCGACGAGCCGGAAATCCCGGACGTGGACCTGTTCATCCGCTCGTCGGGGGAGCAGCGGACCTCCAACTTCCTGCTGTGGCAGTCCGCCTATGCCGAGTTCGTCTTCCTCGACACGCTGTTCCCCGACTTCGACCGGCGCCACCTGTGGCACGCGTGCGAGATCTTCGCCGGCCGGGACCGCCGGTACGGCGGCGCCGTGCCCAACCCGCTTCCGTCCCCGGCCTGGGCACCGTATAACCAGACCGGGCCAGACGGCATCTAGCCGGCGGGAGGCCCATGGCCTGATCTGCGCCGCGCACTAGGCGCCGCACCACGCCGTCAGCGCTTCCCGCAGGCCGCGGTCGTCATCGTGGCCCGGGCCCGCTGCCCAGGCCACGTGGCCATCGGGGCGGATCAGCAGCGCGTCCGCTGGCGGCGGCGGTTCCAGCGGTTGGGCATTCAGGACCGTAACGGGCTGGGTCCACGCCCTCGCGACCGTAGCGGCGCGGTGGTCCTCGGTGAAATCCAGGAGCACCGGCCGGGCCGGGCGCATCAGCTCGGCGACCCGCGTGGCGCCCCGGTCCACCGCGAGCCCGATGTCCGGCATCAGCCGCCCGAGCAGCGGGTGCGAGCCGGCGTCGCTGCCGGGCATCGGGTAGCGCACGTCCGACCCCTCGATCATCTGGCCGACCCGGCGTGCCGCATCAGGCTGCTGCAGCAGCTCACCGACCAGGTCGCGAACCGCCACGCTGAGCTCATCGTCGCGTTCAAGCGCCCGCTGGGCCCTGGTGTGCACGAGAACCTGCCGCGCCGCGGCGTGCCGCTCGGCGTGATAGCTGTCGAGCAGCGCTTCCGCGGCATTGCCGCGAAAATGTGCGCTGAGCTTCCAGCCGAGATTGATGGCGTCCAGCAGCCCGGCGTTCAGCCCGCCGCCCACACCGAACAGGTGCGCGGCGTCGCCCGCGAGCAGCACTCGGCCCATCCGGAACCGGTCGGCGACCCGGCTGCTGCCCACGGTCCGGGTCAGCCACAGCGGGTCGGCAAGCGGCAGCTCGGCTCCGAGAACCCGGTTCAGGCTCTCCTGCAGCTCGGCGAGCGTCATCGCGGCATCGGGGTCGGCAGTGCCGGGCGCTGAGGGCCGGCCCTCCTCCATGGTGGCCACGATGTAGACGCCGGGCTCGGCGTGCTTATCCAGGCTGGCTAGTGGCGCGACCGAGTAGCTGCCACCGGCAGTCTTCACATGACGCATGGGCTCCAGCCGGCCGGCGCCGGGCACATCCACCGCACCGGTCCCGGCCACGATCATCGAGGCCGGCAGGCGCACGCGGCCGATCCGCGACACCTCGCCGGAAGTCATGCCGGGAAAGCCGATCCCAGCCAGCTTGCGCACCGCGCTGCGGGCGCCATCGCATCCGACCACGTAGGCAGCCCGCAGCTGGAGACCGCCGCCGTCGGCATCGTGCAGCTTAAGGGCCACATGGTCGTCGCGGCGAGCGAGTCCGGTCAGCTCGAGCCCGCGCCTGACGCTGCCGCCGAGCGCGGTCAGCCGCCCGGAGAGCAGCTGCTCGATCTGCCGCTGGGGAATCGCCAGCACGTGCAACGGGCTACGATCTAGCGGGCCGAATTCGAGCTGCAGCGGACCGAATCCAAAACCCGGCACCGGCCCGCAGTACGCGGAGTCCGCTCGGAACTCCTCCAGCAGGCCGCGGTAGTCCAGGACGGAGACGATCTGGCCGAACAGGCCGTTGCCCTTCGGGACACTGGCGGGCTCGGCCAGCCGGTCACACACCACGGGCGTCACGCCGCCCAGGCACAGCTCGGCGGCGAGCATCAGGCCGACCGGGCCGGCTCCGATGATGGCTACGGGTACGGTCTCGGGTCGGTTGCCCATGAGCGTCAATTCAAGTTGACGTCCCGCAGGTTGTCAACATTTATTGACGAGATCGTCCGCGCGTCGCATGCGCGAGCGGGACGCAGCGCCGGGCGAGGCTCAGTTTCCCCGAGAATTTCGGCTGCCGCCCGCCAAGACCGGCTGACGACTGCGCGGCCGGCCACCACAATGTCGTAATGGCAGGCATATCAGCATCTGGCGGAGGCGAACCGGCCAGCGCAGGCGAAGCAGGCGTGCCGGCGCCGGCCGAGGGCGCGCCCCCGCGCTGGGCCGGCAGCGTCACAGTCCGCCGCTGGATCTCGGCGCTCGAGCACTCCCAGGACGTGATCACCGTCACCGTCGGCGTTCTGCTGATCGCACTCGCCGTCGTCCTGCTGATCTCCGGGATAGCGGATTTCATCGCCGGGTCGTCCAAGGGGGTCACCACCGCGGCGGAGAACTTCCTCGATCGCGTCCTGTTCGTCCTGATCCTGATCGAGATCGTCCACACGGTGGTGCTGTCACTGCGCTCGCATCGCCTCGTGGCCCAGCCGTTCATCGTCGTCGGCCTCATTGCCGTGGTGCGGCGGATCCTGGTCGTGCTCACGCCCGGCAGCGGGGCCCCGCTCAGCACATCGGAACTCGCCCTGCTGATCGCGATGGTCGCGGTCTTCGTGGCCGGCCTCATCGCGGTCAGCCGCTTCGAGCAGAACGAGGAGTAGACGGCGACCCCGGCGCAGGCCCGGCCGAGACCAACGGGCCTAGCGGGTGGCCTGGAAGGCGGCCAGCGCGAGCAGGAGGCAGACGGCGGCCAGCCGCCCGAGCCGCCCGCCCGCGGAGAGCCGGGGCCAGGACACGGAGGCGAGCCAGCCGAGGACCGCGGCCAAGGCGAACAGGGCCACGGCGCCGCCTGGGCCGCGCACCGCGAGCCCGGCCACCAGCAGCCCCGCCATCACGACCGGTACCACCCACGGCGGGAGCTGGTGCAGGTACAGCAGGGGCTTTGCGCTGCGCCGCTCGGTTGCGGCCCTG
>JASHUE010000510.1:0-8792 GCA_030040195.1 Streptosporangiaceae bacterium
AATTCACTGAATATAAATTCAATCATCGGAGGGAAGCCATGACCCCAGATGCGGCGCGCACCCAGACGGAAGTCCTGATCATCGGCGCGGGCCCGACCGGCCTCATGCTCGGCTGCGAGCTAGCCCGCCGCGGGGTTTCCTGCCTCGTCGCGGAGCAGGAGGCGGGGCCCTTCACGGGCTCGCGCGGCAAGGGCCTGCAGCCCCGGACCCAGGAGATATTCGAGGACCTCGGCGTGCTGCCGCAGGTGCGCGCGCACGGCGGTCTTTACCCGCCGATACGGGCCACCAGCGGCGGCCACGTGGTCTTCGAAGGCCGAATGGACCCGCTCTCGCAACCCACTCCGGATGTGCCGTACCCGAACGTGTGGATGCTGCCGCAGTGGCGGACGGGCGAGATACTGCACGCCCGCCTGACCGAGCTCGGCGGCGGTGTGACCTACGGCGCCGAGCTGCTCTCGCTGCGCCAGGACGACGATGGCGTCAGCGCGGTGCTGCGCCGCCGCGGCGACAAGCAGATGGTCAGGGCCAGCTACCTCGTCGGCGCGGATGGCGGCCACAGCACGGTCCGCTGCGCGCTCGGCATCGGCTTCCTCGGGGAAACTTACGAGGAGCAGCGGATGATCGTCGCCGACGTCCGGGTCACGGGAATCGGGCGCGACTACTGGCAGGTGTGGACCGCGCCCGGCCCGCAGCAGGGCGCGTTCCGGCTCGCCCTCTGCCCGCTGGCCGGCACAGACGCATTCCAGCTGACTGCTCCGATCGCGGCCGGCGCGATCCCCGACCTGACGACCGGCGGCCTGCAGCGCGTGGTCGACGATGCGGCCGGGCCCGGCCAGGTCCAGATCACGGACCTGACCTGGACCTCGCTGTACCGGGCCAACATCCGGATGGCCGAGCGGTTCGCCGACGGCCGGGTGTTCCTGGCGGGCGACGCCGCCCACGTCCACCCGCCGGCCGGAGGGCAGGGTCTCAACACCGGCATCCAGGACGCTTACAACCTCGGCTGGAAGCTGGCGGCGGTGCTGGGCGGCGCGCCCGCGTGCCTGCTGGACAGCTACGCGAGCGAGCGGCTCCCCGTCGCGGCCGACGTTCTCGGCATCACTACCGAACTGAACAACAAGGCCGAGAAGCAGGAAGCGGACGCACACCGGCGGGACAATCCCGAACTGCGGCAGCTCAACCTCGGCTACCGCGGCAGCGAGCTGAGCCGGGAGCTTCGCCGCGCCCCTGGCCGCGTGCGGGCCGGGGACCGCGCTCCGGATGCGCCCGGCTGCGATGAGGACGGCCGCGCGCTGCGCCTGTTCGACCTGATCCACGGCGGCCGCACGATCCTGCTGGCATTCGGGCCAGCAGCCGCCGGGCTGGCCGCGGACCTGGCCGCCGCCGCGCCGCTCCAGATGCGGGCCGTCGCCGTGCTCCGGGAGGCGGGCCGGCACGACGCGACCGCGTTCGTGGATGCCGATGACCACGCCCGCCGCGGTTACGACATCCCTGCCGAGAACGACGTCCTGCTCGTCATCCGCCCGGACGGCTACCTCGGCCTCGCGCTCGACGCGACGCCGGCGGCCGCCGGCCAGGTGCGCGAGTACCTCGGCGGCCTCGGCGTGGCTGCCCACTGCGGCGCGTTCGCGACGCCGGGCTAGCCGCATGCAGGCGCTTTTATCTCGGAACGAGGGGTGTCCGGCCTAGCCGTTGTCTGTCCGCTTTCTGCGGATGTGTAACGGCTGAGAGTGACCTGGGTTACCCGCGAGTAGTGACCTGTGTCTCATCGCGAAACCGGACCCGGTGACTCGACGTCGAAGCCCGAAACGCAGCGAGATCCTCACCGGGATCGAGCCTTGTGACCCGACCCCGACCTTGACTTCACCAGCCGGCGCCGTGCAGCACCGCCTGCGCCGGGCGGCGGGGACAGACAGGAAGGAACCGCATGCCGCGCACTGCCCGACTCACCGATGCCTTCCGCGGCAGCCGCAAGGCGCTGATTGTCGCCGGCTCCGTCGCGGCGATGGTGGGTGTCGGCGCTGGTACCGCGAGCGCTGCGACCGTCGCCTCGGCTGCCGCCCCGGTGAGCCACCATCGCGCTGACAGGATCGAGATCGAGCACGCGGTCGAGCGGCGCCCGTCGCGGCCGAGGAGGCTGACCTGGGATCTCGTCGCGGATATTCAGGCGCACCGGACCGACCCGAGCATTGGCGGCGGCCCGTTGCCGGCGGCCGATCAGCTGCGCCCGGTTGCCCCGTTCGGCCCGCAACAGTACATGCCGCTTGACTCGGCGCAGGTGGGCAACGCGACAACGATCGTGCAGCAGGCACTGGCCAAGAAGATGGGGGTCAGGTCGGCCGTGGTCGCGGTCGCGACCGCGATGCAGGAGTCCACGCTGAACAACATCAACTACGGCACCTCGGACTCGGTCGGCTTGTTCCAGCAGCGGCCGTCCTGTGGCTGGGGCACCGTCCAGCAGATCATGAACCCGGCCTACGCCTCGGATGCGTTCCTCTCCGCGCTGCAGAAGTACCAGGCAGCGAACCCGGACTGGGCCAGCCAGCCGCTCTACCAGGCGGCGCAGGGCGTTCAGGGCTCGGCATTCCCAACGGCTTACGCGCAGTGGGAGGACCAGGCGGCCAGCCTGGTGCAGAACATCACCATGCACCTCAGCCGCTGAGGCCGGCCCGCCGGCGCGTGCCCCGTCCTCCCTCGCGGGACGGGGCACGCTGCGTCGCCTGCTAGCTCGCCGGCAGAGGCAGCCCGGCCTCGAGGTGAGCCAGCGCGGCATCGATCCGGTCGAACATCACGTAGAAGTCCATCGGCTGGTCCAGGTTCCACGGCATTGCCGCGGTCATTATGACGCCGATGATGGCCCCGGCCATGTTCCGCACCTCGAAGTCGTCGGGCGAGGCGCCGATCCGCCGGGCGATGGCGTCACTGATCTGGTCGGTCGTCCGGACGAGTTCATCGACCGCCCTGGCGCGAATCTCGGGCACCGACAACGTGAGATGCGTGGTCGCCGCGAAGATCTCTGCGTCTTCCGGCGTCAGCTGCTGCTTGGCGGCGGCGGCCGCGGCGCGGAAGGCGGCGATCGGGCCAACGTCGGGCGGCTGCGCCTCCATCGCCGCCATGGCGATGAGGTCGAAGTCGTCCTGGAGGACGACGTCCTCCTTGGTCGGGAAGTACCGGAAGAACGTAGCCGGCGAGACCTCGGCCGCCTCGGCGATCTGCTCGACTGTCGTCGCGGTGTAGCCCTGCTCGGAGAACAGCCGGAGCGCGTGCTGCCTGATGGCGGCACGCGTCCTGGCCTTCTTTCGTTCGCGCAGTCCCGCGGGTCTGGCGGGCACCTCGGTCATGATCGTCTCTCTCCCCCGGCCGCGTCGGCTGCCGCTCTGGCGACACCAGCGGGGTCTGCGCTCTCGCCGTCCCCGGACCCGATCTGAGCGGCGGCCGACGGCGCGGCGGTCCCGGCAGCGTTCCGCGGAATGAACACTGCAGCGAGGATAGTCGCCGCTATCGCGATGCCTGCGCAGATCCAGAGCATGACATCCAGGCCGCTGGCGTAGGCCGCGCGGACGTTGTGAAGCAGGCTGGCCACGTCCGCGGCGGGCGCCGACGCGGCGATCTTGACGCCGTAGGCCAGGCTGCTGCGCGCGGCCGTCGCTGCGCTGGCCGGCAGGCCAGGCAGGTGCAGGTGGCTCTGGTAGACGGTTGCGATCACGGTGCCCAGGACGGCCACGCCGATGGTCGCTCCGACCTGCCGCATGGCGCTGAGCAATGCCGATCCGGAGCCGCTGCGCTCGGGCGACAGCGCGCTCAGGGCCGCGTTCAGCATGGTCGGCATCGCGAGGCCGAGGCCGAGTCCGGTCAGCGCGAACCAGGCCGCCATGAAGCCAGTGGAGCTGACCGGGGAGGTGCCCGTGCCGATTGCGGTCGCAACCGCCATGATCGCGAACCCGGTAGCTCCGAGGATCTTGGCGCTCAGCAGCGGCGGACGAGCCTGCCCGTCCGGCCCCGCTCCGCGGGCGCTCTGCAGCCGCTGGCCGAGCCCGAGGCCGACGATCAGCCCGCCGATGAGGGGGAGCATGCGGACGCCACTGTCGAGCGAGTTCAGGCCGCGCACATTCTGGAAGTACTGCGGCATCACGAAGAACACGCCGAACAGCGCAAACGTGATCATGGTCAGCAGCACCGTGCCCCAGCTGAAGCCGGCCGAGTGGAAGAGGCCGAGATCCACCAGCGGCAGCCGCCCGCGCCGCGTGACACTCCGCTCCCACAAGACGAAGGCCACGCCAGCGACCACGCCGGCCGCGATTGTGGCGAGCGTTGTCAGTGACCCCCAGCCGTCCGTGCTCGCGACGATGAAGCCGTAGGTCACGGCGGTCAGCGCGGCACTGGAGATCACGACGCCGATGACGTCGATGCTCGGGCGGTCCTGGCTGCGCGACTCCGGCATCAGGAAGATCACCGTGACCACCGCGATGACGACGATGGGCACGTTGATCAGGAAGACCGAGCCCCACCAGAAATGATCGAGCAGCCAGCCGCCGACGATCGGGCCAAGCGGGAAGCCGAGGAACGTGGCCCCGCCGACGATCGCGATCGCCTTGGGCCGCTCGTCTGGGCTGAACATGACCGGCAGTACGGCGAGTGCCATCGGCGTGATGACCGCAGCGGCCAGGCCGAGCGCGACCCTGGCGGTGATCAGCTCGCCGGTGCTGGCCGAGTATGCGCAGGCCAGCGAGGAGATCCCGAACAGCACCAGCGCCCAGGTCAGTAGCCTCTTGCGGCCGTACCGGTCGCCGAGCAGCCCGGCCGGCAGCAGGGCCGCGGCGAGCACCAGGCTGTAGCCGTCGAGGAACCACTGCGCGTCGGTGCTGGATGCGTGCAGGTCGATGGAGAGCTTGGGAATGGCGAGCGTCAGGACGAATACGTCGAGCCCGACGACGAGCACACTGAGCGACAGCGCTGCGAGCGCCCACCAGCGGCGGTTGCCCACGGCCTGCGATGCGTCTGGCGGAACCGCCACCTCGGGAGACGTCATGGCCAGGCTCCTTTCCGCCTGTCTCTCTAACTCAAGATCTTCTCTCTTATGCTGTTGACTCTATTATGATAGTAGCTTTCAGATGAGTCAATCCCTCAGCAGGATTTGACGGCGACGGCTTGGCGCCGCGTGCACACCCCGGGGGAGACTGGAAGCGGAGACCGTCGTCAGGCTAAGGAGATGCGGCCATGCCGGAGCCACAGGGTGAGGAGCTTGCCAGGGTCAGGGCGCGCCGTGAGGAACTGCGCAAGCGATACCTGCGCCCGCTATCCGAGCGCGGGCCAAGCACGGTCAGCGGCGTCCACCACCTGGCGCTGATCGCCAAGGACACCGAGGAGACGATCAAGTTCTACCAGGAGTTCCTCGGGTTCCCGCTGGTCGAGCTCGTGGAGAACAGGGATTACGCCGGCTCGAACCACTTCTTCTTCGACATCGGCAACCACAACCTGCTGGGCTTCTTCGACTTCCCCGGCTACGACCATCCGGCCTGGCAGGAGACGATCGGCGGGGTTCAGCACCTGGCCATCTCGGTCACGGCCGAGCAGTTCGAGGCGGCGAGAAAGAAGCTGGAGCAGGCAGGCGTCGACTACCTGGGACCCGACCGTGGCGCCGATAACAGCATGTACTTCCGCGATCCGAACGGCGTCGGCCTGGAGCTCTACCGCGAGGATCTGGGCAAGTTCGAGGGCCAGTTGCTCGTCGAGTAGCCGCCGTACCTGCTGCTGTTAGTTCGCGCGGTCGTGGGCGGACCGGAGGAGGTGGCCCGCGATCGAGTGGTCCTGGCCCTCCTCGGGGATCAGCACCCAGCATGCGAGATACAGCGGGATGCCCGCCAGGTAGATCGGGAAGCCGACCACGGCCAGCGTGCTGCCGATGATGCCAAGCACGGCCAGTACGACCAGGACGATCCGCACGATGGTGACATCGATGCCGAGGTAGCAGGCCAGCCCGACGGCGACCCCGGCCAGCATCCGGCCCTGCATCGGCCGCCGCAGCGGCGGCCTCGCGTGCGGACGCGCCTCGCCGACGGAGTCTGGCCCGGTGAAGTCCCGGGTGTCGCTCTCTGTGCTCATGACATCAAGGTTGCCGCGCGCACGACTCGCTGGGTATCGGGAATGACCCCGATCCGACCCTGAGAAATCGCCGGCCGACCGCGGGTTGCGAGCCTCGGGTAACTGGCGCCGCGTCAGACGGGGGGTTACGCGGCGGATGGCCCGGCGCGCTCGCGCGGCTAGCGGTTCTTGCGGCGGATGACCAGGCGCAGGCCCGTCCAGGTTTGGTCGATCGCGCAGACCTTGTTGTCGACCAGGCCAGTGGGCAGGGCGATCTCGCGAACGACGTCGTCGGTGATGTTGGTCGGCACCCTCGACGCCTTCTTGGGCCAGGCGATCCAGAGCCCGCACGCGGGCGCCATCCTCGCGCGCATTCTGGGCAGCTCGGCTTCGAGCTCCGCCCGTTCCGTTACGAACGCCACGATGACGTCGTAGCGGGCGTCGTCGGCGAGATCGGTGTGCAGGCTGGCAATGTCCGGCAGCCTGGCGAGCGCGTCTTCGAACCACCCGGGCGCACCGATCAGCGCAACCGCGTCGTTCTCGCCGATTCCCAGCTTGACCGGCAACGGCGGGCCGGAAGCACCGGCGGGCTCAGCCAACTGGCTGGCTCTCTGACATGCGCGCGGCCAGCGTGTTGAGCCCTTCGCCGGACAGGTCCTTGAGCGCCGCGGATCGCCCCGTCATGGCGAGCAGCAGTGAAATGGCCGGTCCGGTTACCTCTGGTCCGTCGCCGGTGCTCCAGTCCGCGTCGGTTGCGCGCAGCCGCAGCCCAGCGATTCGCTTCTTGGCCCCGACGATCAGGTTCGAGCCCTTGTAGAAGTCAGCAGCCTTGGCGACCGACGCCTCCGGGTACGTGCGGATGATGAAAAGCGGCCGCCGGATGTCCTCGGAGTGGATCAGCGCCTCGCCGAGCATGGAGTCTGCAGGGCCGGGCGGGTGTGAGGTCGCGCCGATCAGCCCGCGAAACGCGGCCAGCCCCTCGGCCGGCGTCCCGGCAGTCTCGCGTCGCACGTCTTTCGCCGTCATCGCGTTGAAGTTGAAACCGGACCAGGCGAAGTCGAGAAAGAACCTTGGCGGCGTCATCCTGGCGGTGGCGGTCATGTGCCCGAGCACGTCTCGAACGGACCACCCCGAGCACAGCGACGGCGTCTGCCACTTGTCATCGTCGATACCAGCCAGGTCGTCGGCAAGGGCTTCACGTTCGGTACGAATCATCGGCCACGGGCTTGCTGCCATCTGCGACCACCCCCAAGTGCGGCGCCTGAATCGGCGACTCCGGCCCGTTCCCAAGCTTGACAGGTCCAGCCGCCGCCGGCAGCAAATGCCGCGCAGGTCAGAAGGCGAACCCGCCGGGTTTCCCGTTGCGGTCAGCGATGAGCCCGGCCAGCGTCGCGATCGCGATCTCGGCGGGCGCCCTTGAGCCGATGTTCAGACCGATCGGGCGGTGCACCCGGGCAATCTCGGCCGGCGGCACGCCCAGCTCCGTGAGTGCCTGGACGTGCGGACCCTCGTGCCGGGGATTGCCCATGATGCCCACCCACCTGGCCTTCCCGGCCAGGGCATCGCGCAGCTGGATGCCCAGCTCCTCCCTGTGGTGGTCGGTGACCACCACGTCCGCGGCGCCGGGGACGAAAGCGTCCATGCTGTCCGCCAGCTCGATGCCCTCGGCCTTGGCCTCCGCCGCGCGCACGGGGTCGGGCTCCAACAGCAGCGCGCGGTAGCCGGCGTCGCCTGCGTACCTGAGCAGGAACCTGGCGACCGGCGATGCGAACACCGCGACCAGTATCTTGTCTTCGACCGGAGGCTCGGATCGGCCGTGAGCGACGTCGCAGCTCGGGTCGTGTTCGTGGTCGTGTTCGTGGTCGTGTCCGTCCTGCGGCTCAGCCATGGTCACGAGCTTGCCACCGGCGCAGCGGCCGGGCAAATGCTCAGTGGCACCGCGAGCGCCCCGATCGCGGCACAATGGCGGCGATGCCTGCTGCGGAGAATGGAGCGATAACGATGCGGCTCAGCGCGCGCAACAAGATTCCGGCCAGGGTAACGGGGATTACCAGAGGCGAGGCAACCGCCAACGTGCACATGGACGCGGGTGGCGTCCAGCTGGTCGCGTCCATCACGACCGAGGCCGCGGCGGAACTGGGCCTGGCCGAGGGGGACGAGGTTATCGCCGTTATCAAGGCCTCGGACGTGATCGTGGCGGTGCCGGACTAGGGCCGTCGGCCCGCTGGCGCCACCGGCCGGGCTGGCGGCGCCGGTCCCGGAACTAGCGCGGCGCGATATCGGGCATATCGATATTCGCCGGGCGGCGTGTTCGACATTTCATCGATTCGGCTCAGTTCAGAACCCATTTCATCCTGATTTGTACGAGCAGAACCGATGAAAAGTGAGATTGGCGGATGCGTAGATCGTCAGGAATGGGACGAAGCGCCTTCCGGCGGGTGGGATCGTTAGCGCGGTCGGCGCGGCTGGCGCCGCAGCCATTGCCAGAAGCTGCGGCGCGGGCCGCGCACGCGGACACTGCCGCCCAGCAACTGGCCGGCCACCTCGACCGTGAGGGTGACGGGTGCCTCCGGCCAGACCGGGCGATTGCGTACATTGCCGCCGACCATAGCGACCTCGCTGGTATCAACGATCACGCCCGGCCTGGTGATGATGATGAGGTTGCCGCCTCGCACAACCGCGTCCACCTTCACCACATCGCTGGTGATCAC
>JASHUE010000511.1:0-2726 GCA_030040195.1 Streptosporangiaceae bacterium
GACTGGACGAGCGAGCCCATCGCCTGGCGGTGCCGCTCCTGCGCATCGCGCTCGAGGCTCTCGGCCCTGGCCCTGGCGTCGCTGGTGATCTGCTCGGACTGGCGACGGGCCTTGGTCAGGATGTCGTCTGCCTCGCGGCGAGCACGGCCGAGCGTCTCGTCGGCCTCGCGGCGCGCGTCGGCGATTGCCTGGTCCGCGGTCTGCTGGGCCAGCGCAAGGACCCGCGCCACCGTGTCCATGTTGTCCTCGGCGGGCTTGGGAGCCATCATGACGGGCTCCGGCCTGCGCTCTGGCTCGGGAAGCATCATGTCCGGCTCGGCCTGCGGGCTCAGTGCCACCGACTTGTTGCCGCGCAGTGCCTCCTGAAGCTTGGCTCGGAGCTCCTCGTTATCCTGGATGAGCTCGTCGAGCGCCGCTTCCACCTCGTCGAGGAAAGCATCCACTTCCTCTTCGTCGTAGCCCGGCCTGAGCCTGGTCGTGCTGAACTGCTTGTTCCGCACATCCGCGGGCGTCAGTGGCATCTCTTCTCCCTGGAGCTTTGTCCCGTTCTATGGACGCTACCTGATGACCTTACTGAACTTGGACCACTTGCCAGAGCACGTAGACCACCAGGAACAGCAGCATGAAGCTGAGGTCAAGGGCCAGACTACCGATCCGGAGCGGTCGAATGTAGCGCCTTAGAAATCTCAGTGGCGGATCTGTGGCCGTGTAGACACACTCGGCTATCACGAGCAGGATCCCCGTCGGCGCCCAGGTCCGCGAATACACCTGAATCCAGCTGAAGATCATACGCGCGATGAGCAGCACCAGGTAGACAGATAGTGCGTAGAAGAGCACGTCCCTGACTATGTAGTTCACACCCGCCTGCCTATCGGTACCTGCCGGTCACGGCCAGCGCCGGGTGGTAGCCCGATCGGGCCAGCATCGCGGTCAGCTCTGATTGAAAAAGCCTCGCTCCGCGATCCTGGCCTTGTCTTCTGCCGCCACCTCTACGTTGGCCGGAGATAGCAGGAACACCTTGTTCGTTACACGCTCGATGCTCCCGCGCAATCCGAAGATCAGTCCGGCCGAGAAGTCAACGAGGCGCTTGGCGTCGCTGTCGACCATCTCAGTCAGGTTCATGATCACCGGAGTACCCTCACGGAAGTACTCTCCGATCGTCCGGGCTTCATTGTACGTCCGCGGATGCACTGTCGTGATACGGGTCAAATCAGTCGTATGCACCTGGCCGCTGGCGCGCCGTTCCCCGTTGCGGCCGCCCGCCGCGGCCTGCACCTCATGCCGGTCGTCCTGCACGAGCTCGGCGCCATACTCGTCGTACTCGTCGCCGTACTCGTCCTGGTATTGGTCGTCGTACCGGTGGTCATCCTCTACCAGGCCGAGATAGACCGCCATCTTGCGCATCGCGCTGGCCATCTTCTGTCCTCCGTCGTGCATGCCAGGCGGCCCAGCTCGCGCCAGGTGCCACGGGACGGACATTACCTGACGAAGGCTCGCCGACCGCCGAGCAACGCCGTACCGATGCGCACGTGTGTTGCGCCTTCTGCTATTGCTTCTCCCAGGTCATCGCTCATGCCCGCGGAAATGGCGACTGCGGAGGGAAATTCGGATCGCACGGACTGGGCTATCTGGCGCAGCCGCGCGTAGGCGGGCCTGGCCGGCTCGCCCAGCGGTGCCACCGCCATCACCCCCGCCAGTGACAGCGCCGGCTCGGCCTGAATCGCGGCGGCGAGCCCGAGTACCTCGTCAGGCGGGGCGCCGCCGCGGCCATCCTGACTTGTCCCGGCCGGCGGTGCCGCGTCCAGGCTGACCTGCACCAGGCAGCTGATCTCCCGCCCGGCCAGCGCTGCCCGCCGGCCGAGGGCCGCGACCAGCCTGGCCCGGTCCACCGAGTGCACCACGTCCGCGTACCGGACGACGCTGCCGGCCTTGTTCACCTGAAGCTGGCCGACGAAGTGCCAGCGTGGCCGCACGCCCGCCGCCGCGCAGGCCGCCGCCTTCGGGGCCGCCTCCTGATCCCTGTTCTCCCCGAAGTCGCCGAGGCCGAGCCGGTTCAGCAGCATGACGTCGCTGGCCGGGAACGTCTTGGTCACCGCGATCAGCGTGATGTCCGCCGCGGCGCGCCCTGCCGCCGCGCAGGCCGCCTCGATCCGGCCTCGCACTGCTGCCAGGTTGCCGGCCAGCTCGGCAAGGCGGCGCTCCTGCGCGTCCTGCGAAGATGAGATCACCGTCACATCATCGCGCTCCTTGTCCGTAGCCGCATTGGGGGGAACGAGGCGGGTACCGGCGGCCGTGTCGTCTCACCCGCGCGGTGGCCCCGGTATTGCGGTGCAGCCGGCGCCTACGGTTCGAGCCAGATCAGCCCGGCAAACCGGCCGGTCGTGCCGTCCCGCCGGTAGGAGTACAGATCGGCCGACTCCCTGGTGCACCGGCCGTCTGACCGCACGGACGGCACGCCCGCCGCCGCTAGCTGGGCCGTCACCCCGGCCACGATGTCCAGGCCCGGCGTGCCCTGGCTCGTCGTGCAACCGGCCTCAGGGATCACGGCGCTGACCTCCGCCCGCATCCGCTCGGGCACCTCGTAACAGCGCCCGCAGATGGCCGGGCCGATCAGCGCGCGCATGCGCTCAGGCCGGCCGCCCGCGGCCGTCATCTGCGTCACCAGGGCCGGCACGACGCCGGCGACCAGGCCGGCCCGGCCGGAGTGCGCGGCTCCGGCCAGCCGG
>JASHUE010000053.1:0-2728 GCA_030040195.1 Streptosporangiaceae bacterium
CGGCGCGCCCCAGAAGATGCCGATAATGGCCGGTACGGCTACGAGCGCGGTGCCGAAGAGCAATGGCAGGTGACTGCTGAGATTGGCATTGACCTGGGTGAGAAAATTCTGCTGGGCGATGCCGCAGTCTCCGCGGGCGCGGCAGCGAGCGACGGTCGCGCTATAAAGCCGGCCTATGTGCAGCCCCGACAGTATTAGTGTGACGGCGGTGGCGGCCAGCGCGGCGGCCGCGACGATCGTCTGGGCGCGGAACTGGCGCCAGGTTATCCAGAGCATCGGGCTACCTCCTCCGCCGGGCTGCGGCCGGCTGGGCGGGCCATGTACGCCAGAACCAGGTCCTCCAGGCTGGCGGGCGACGCGCTCCAGGCTCTTTCGATAACCGGTCCTGGGACACGGACCACCAGCCTGGAATGCCGACCCTGGCCGCTTTCGTGGATGAGCTGGCTGCCAGCGGGCAGCGCGCCGGGATCGGGCCACTGGCTTGCTACCACGTAGTGGCTGGCCAGCAGGTCGGTGACCGGACCGTTCACTTGTACCTGGCCGCTGGTCAGCACGATCATGTAGTCGCAGATGTGTTCAAGGTCGGCGACCAGGTGGGACGACAGCACCACGCTCAGTTCCTGCGCTGCTGCTGCCTCTGCCAGTTCCTGCAGGAACTCACGACGGGCCAGCGGGTCTAGCCGTGCCACCGGCTCATCCAGGAGCAGCAACTCGGGTCGTTTGGCCAGTGCCAGGGTCAGCGCGAGCTGGGCTTGCTGTCCGCCAGACAGCTTCCTGGCCCGCTGCGCAGGATCCAGTCCGAGCCGGGCCATCCGGTTGGCGGCGAACCGGGCGTCCCAGCGCTGGTTAGCGGCCGCGCCGAACCGGAGATGATCAGCTACCGACCACGTCGGGTACGTCGGGGAGTCCTGGGCCATGAACCCTACCCGGGCCAGCTGCCCAGGCCCTGATCCCGGAACGCCGCCGAGTACCTCAATTGTGCCGGCCGAGGGCTGAAGTAGCCCGACGGCCAGATGCAGGAGCGTGGTCTTGCCCGCGCCATTCGGTCCGACCAGGCCGGCCACCCGGCCGGCTGGGATGCTGAGGGTGCAGCCAGCCAGCGCCCAGCGCCGCCGGTACCTTTTGCCGAGCCCGGTGGCCGTCACTGCAGCGGTCATGCCACGTCCTGTGGGTGGCGCCAGTGGCGCTTCCAGTGCTTGTCAGGCAGGCTACGGGCCGGGCGATAATGCGCGCGTCCAGCCGCCAGGCGATCTTTTCGCTCGTCATTCAGGGTGACCCCGGTCACCGAGACGAGCGACGGGCATCGCCGTTGCGGGCGGTAGCCGTACTGGCCAGGGATTCATATGCTCACCGCATGAGCGAGCCCAGGTCGAGGACCGAGCCCGCCGCGCCGCCGTTCCTCGCGCGGTTGCCGTGGGCCGTCTTGCTCCTGTCGGCCTGCGTGTTTGCCTCACTGGCGTGGCGGCTGGGTGTCAGTGACGGCCTAGCCCGCTACTGGTGGGCGCTGGCTGCCGCGGTGTTGACGGTATTGCTCGCGTGGCGGCGCCGGTTCCCGGCGCAGATCTGGGGGACCGTGACCGCGGGTTGCGCGTTCCTGATGGCGTTCCTGCCGGTGCAGCGCTCCGGCGGCGTGCAGGTCCCGTTGCTGGTGTTCGCGGCACCAGTCATAGCGCTGTACGCGTTCACCGCACGCGGGAGCCGCCGGCATGGCAGGGCCGCACTGCTGGTCTCTGGGTTCGCGCTCAGCGTCGGCCTATCGCGTGCTTACCTCATCGGTGCCGCCCCGAGGGCGGTAGCTGGAATACGCTGCGTGGCCGGCCCGCGCCTGCGCTGCCTCCCGGTGAGCCAGGGGACTGCCGCTGGCATCGGCGGCCATCTGGCCGGGCTGCAGCTGATCGTGGTTCTGCTGGCTGTTTTGACAGCCGGCTGGGCTCTAGGCGAACGGGAGCGCGCCAGGAGTGACGTGGTGACGGCGCTAGCGGAACGCTCGGCCGCACTCGACTCCGAGCGTGCCGGCCGGGAACGAGCCGCCGCCGCGGATGAACGGGCTCGCATCGCCGCCGAGCTGCATGACATCACCGCACACCACATCAGCGTCGTGGCCCTGCAGGCCGGCGCGGCGCGGATCGTCGCCGAGTCAGGGCGACGGCCCGACATCACGCTTCTGCGCGGCATCGAGCTCGCGAGCCGACAGGCGATGACGGAGATCCGGGAAGCTCTGGGCGTAATTCGGGGCAGCGGCGACGGCCCGGCTACCATGCGCAGGACGGCGCAGTTGCCGAAGCTGGCGGACCGGCTAGCCATGGCTGGCCTGACGGTGACCTTCCAAGGGTCAGCCGGGCAGCTGGCCGGCCAGCTGGATCTCGCCATCTACCGCATCGTCCAGGAGAGCCTGAGCAATGTGCTGCGGCACTCGGCCGCGCGTTCGGCGCTGGTCCGGTTCCGCCGGTTCGACGGGCAGCTCGAAGTGCTGGTCGCCGATGATGGCCCCGCTCGCGAGCGCCCGCCCGCAGCCTGGCCCGCTGAGCCTGGCGAGGCGGGCGGCCAGGGCTTGCCCGGCTTGCGCGAACGCGTGCGGCGGCTTGGCGGGCAGCTGCAGGCTGGCAACCGCCCGGACGGCGGGTTTGAGGTGCGAGCGTGGCTGCCCGTACCAGAAGCCGACGGGCCGCCGGGCCACGGCCCGGCCGGCCAAGATCGGTTCCCGGTGGACGTGCCTGCGGAGTCGGAG
>JASHUE010000512.1:0-3428 GCA_030040195.1 Streptosporangiaceae bacterium
CTACCAGCGGACATCGCCAAGTGGCGCTGGGTCATGCGTCTTCGCATCGAAGGCCGGCGGTTCGACTCCGCTCCCGACCACCAGTCTGACCAGGCCATACTCCTGATATAAGATCCACTAGCGCTACCGGCGGCGTTGCTCATCTCATCGTCAGTCTCATTTGGCGACCGCGCATCCGCTCTCCTCCCGAGCGGCCGGGCGCGGTGAAGCCGTCGGCGTCCGGAAGGCACCTGCCGTCTGTGCTGTCATAGTCTGGCCAGTCCAGCTGCAGGGTGGTGTTCGCCTCAGGGAGCCTGCGATGACATCGATCATCGAACCGGTCGTGCGGGATGCTAGGCCCGGCGATGTTGTGGCGATCTGTCGGTTCGGCGAAGAGCACATTCGGCCGCACTATGCGCCGCTGATCGGTGCTGCGGCTGCGGATGACCAGGTCCGCAGGTGGTGGAACGAGACGCACGTCGGCGCGGCCGTGGCCAGTGGCTTGGTAGTAGTTGCCGAGACCGACGGGCATGTTGTCGGCGTCGGCCAGCGCGGTCGCAGCGGAGCCGACCACGTTGTCTACAAGCTCTACATCCACCCCGATCTTCGCGGCCGTGGGCTGGGCCCGCAGCTCCTCGATGCGCTTATCAGGCAGCTCCCCGCTGACGCTCATCGGCTGTACATCGAACATTTCGCCGCCAACGAGCGCGCGGGTGCGTTTTATGAGCGCGAGGGATACGCGGTGGAGCGGATCGAACCGAGTCCTTCGGAAGACGCAGCACTCGCAGTCGTGTGGCGTGCGCGGAGTCTGGCCAGGTCGGCTCAGATGTCCAGATAGACCTGATGCTGGGCAGGCAACGGATAGTCGTTCCCGGTTCGCCACTGCCGGCGGACCGGCGCATGCTGACAGGGACTCGGCGCTTCGGGGGCCAGGTATCGAATTGAGCATGGCCCAGCAAACATGCGATAGTACTCGTTAGGTAACAGCTTCGGGAGGCGGCATGGGGATCCAGCTCCGGATAGGTGCTGAGGCCCGGAAGTTGGCCGGCCAGGTGACCGCCCCTGTGCACCGCGCCTGGTGCGGCAGGCCAGGTAGCGAGGCGCGCCGGATGCTGGGCAAGATCGGGTTCTGGATCGCGCAGCCAGGCCTCGACGCTGCCTGTCGCAGGCAGCTTGTCGCCCTCCAGCGGTCGCGTCGAGCCGCTGCCGACGCCGCCATCGCGTGCAAGAAGCTGGAACTGCAGATTGCGGAATTGGTGCAGCAGCCAGCCCGGCCGGAGCACTCCGGTCGCGGGGCGACGGGTGAGGGCCAAGTCAGCGCCGCAGGGCGGGTCGGCGAGCTTTATCGCCAGCACGCGCACCTAAAGACCGAGCAAGAGCGGGCCGCTGAGGTCAGCCATCAGCTGATGGCTGCGATCAACGAATTCCGGACTGGCATGGAAGCCACCAAGGCTGCCTATACCGCGGCCGAAGCAACCGCAAAAGCCGTACGACGCAAGGTCGGCGGTTCGACCTCACCCCTGACCACTCGTTGACCTGCAGTGATGCACCCTGCACGATCTCTCGTGGACAACGAAAACTGAGACCAAGCCGCACGTCCCGGTCTCAATTGGCTGAGTCGACGACCCGCTGCGGTTCCCGCTGGCGCAGGTCAAGGAGATGCCGGTTATCGCGCACCGTCCGCTTTCGGCAGCCGACGCTCCCACTTGCAGGTTATGGCCATGTTCCGTTCGGCTCCTCAAGTGCGGTCGCGACGTCATAGCCGAGTGCGCTGGCAACGTCCGGGGCAGCCGAGACCACGTGGCCGAGGCCGATGACGGAGCGATGGCCAGGAGAACGTCGGCGATCTCATCCTTGGTCGCCCCGGCTGGGAGCGCGCGCGAAGTGGTCCACTCCATGCTGTTGGCCGACGAGGCGATGGCCACGGAAACCCCGACGCGCAGCAGGGCCGCGACGCGAGCCGACCCCCGCTCGCGATGGCTAGCTGCGGCGGGTTCCGGATGCCCCTGCCGCGGGTATCGCGTCACGAACGCGGCAGTTCGGGGGGAACGCATCAACGGTCGCCGGGAAGAGCACGCCAGTCAAGCGGTCGGCCAGCAGGGAGAAGGCAGCCGATTTGGCTTGCTCTTGGTGCTTCTAGTCGCGTCCTACTTGCTGTCAGCCTTCACGACGAGCCGTTGGATCGTGGCTGTCCAGGTGGTCGTGGCTGCTGCCGTGGCGATCCTCGGGGCTCGGAACGCCACTGTGTCTCCGCGGGAGGCGAGGCTTCTCGTGATGGCTGTCCTCGTTGGCTCGGCGGTCATGCTCGCGATAGCCCCGATAAGTGAACCAGCCAGGGGCGTGGCGAGCCTCTGGGTAGCACTGATCCTGCTCTTCACTGCGGTCGTGATCGTGCACCGGATCCTCGTCATGCCGACGGTCACGCTCGACAGCATCTACGGAGCGGTGAGTGCGTACCTTCTTCTCGGTCTCATGTTCGCCGCGATCTTCGCGGCGATCGATCACCTGGGTGGTGGCCACTTCTTCGCCAACAGCCAGCCAGCCAATCCCGAGACATTCCAGTACTTCAGCTTCACCACGCTAACCACGCTTGGATACGGGGATTTCACAGCCGCCGGTGCCGGTGGAAGAGCCGTCGCGATCCTTGAGGCACTGACCGGCCAGATATTCTTGGCGACGCTCATCGCCCGCCTTGTCTCGGCGTTCCGTGGGTCCAGCGAGCGGCAGCGTTGACGGTCCCGTGTGCAGCCAGCGGCCCGCGGGACTTATTCGCCGATGCGGCGGCACCCGGGGATCCCGCTCAGTCCACAACTGGCGATAGATGGCGGCCTCGTCCGCTCTGCGATGCCGAAGGATGAGGCGGTCAGTCTCCAAGGTGCCCAGAACGGGCGCTCGCGACATGCTGCCATTGTCTCAGTATCAGCGCGCTGGGACCTGGCGGGATCGCACTCGGCGCTGCCATCTTGAAAAGCCGCGGGCAACAAAACGCCTGCCTGCTCCCTCCTAGTGGGTATGGACCTGCTCCCTCCTAGTGGGTATGGAACCGAGAGCATCCGGCAGTCTTCGTCGGCCGGTCCGCTGATGAGGCAGTCGAGGGAAGCCGAGTACACCGAGTACGTGCAGGCCCGCCTGCCCTGGCTGCGCCGGATCGCCTACCGCCTCACCCAGAACTGGGAGCTTGCCGACGACCTCACCCAGGTCGCCATCACCAGCCTGTACAGGCACTGGAACCGGGCCAGGGACGCGTCGAGCACGGACGCTTACGCGCGCATGATCTTGGTGCGTGCGTTCATCGCCGAGCGCCGCTCGCCCTGGACCCGCCGCGTCCAGCTGGACGGCGGCTACCCCGAGCATGCCACCGCCACCGCGGACCACGACGCCCGCTTGGACGTCCGTGCCGCGCTCGCCGCGCTTCCGCCCAGGCAGCGGGCGACCGTGGTGCTCCGCTA
>JASHUE010000054.1:0-3102 GCA_030040195.1 Streptosporangiaceae bacterium
GTCGCCCTGCCCGGAGAAGTGCGGCCGGCTGGTTCCCACCTCTGCGCCGCAGCAGTTCTCCAGCACGCCGGTCCGCCGGTTGAAGGCCAACGTCTGGGTGGGGTAACTGATCGGGGCACCAGGGTTGCCGCCGTGCGTGATGTCGAAGATGCCGGTCTCCGTCGACCAGACCGCGGTCGATCCGGTGCCGGCGCTCACGTTGCCCTGGGTTGTCGCGGTCGCCCGGACCGTCGCTCCGTTGACCTCGGAAACGGACGCCTGGCTGAAGTACGTCACGTTGGTCCCGACCAGCGTGGTCACCGTGTACTCGTTGAGCGGGAACAAGACGACCTGGCCCGGCAGGAAGAAGTAGCTCATCAGGGCGAGCACCAGCAGGAACGCTCCCAGCCCCGTGAGGGTAACCCCGACTGGACGGCGCATCGAACCTCTCCAAGGGATGGTTGCGGTATGTCAGATAGCGGACGCTTCGATCAAGATTGGCATATCGTACCGACCGGTAGGTAGGGCCGTCACGCGAAAACTGGATACATATCGGTAACGGCCACCGCACTCCTCACGGGCCGGCGGCGCGACGGAAGCGAGCCGTTCGTTTCCTTCGGCCTGGCCAGGCGCGGTAGAGATGAGAACAGGTTCTAGCGAGATCCTCAACGGTCGGCCACCGCGGCGCCCGGCCGCGTCGCAGCAGGCCGCGCCGTCGGACCGGCATAAGCCGGCACCCCGAGGAGCACCCGCGCAGAGGACGATCCGCTCAACCTGCCGGGCCGGCCGCCGCGTCAAGACGCTAGCTCCCGCTCCCGTAGTTGAAAGACGACTGGTTCGTCGGGGCGACGGAACTACTGACTAGCGCGGTGGTCGCGAACGCGGCCCCAACGGCGAGGACCGCCCCGATCACCAGCGCGGCGATAAGAAGCGTCAGGCGCGACACCGGATAGATCCTCCTTAGCGGCCCCAAGCGGGCCGTATTCCGCTACGCAGCTAGAAGTGTGCCACTCTAACCGGCGTAGAGCCAGATAGACCCATTTTCTAGTGCAACAGTGTGTCGCCGCTTGCCCCGGTGCCGTCAAGGCCTGATTCGCCACTGCCATCCAAATGTTACCGACCAGTACCGATGTAAAGAGTGAAAAGGGGAGTCTTATGGGGCGAGTTCCCGAGAGCGTGCCTGACCGCACAGTGCATATTGCGGGGAACGAGGGGGGGTCCGCAGCCGCAGTCCCCTCGTCGGTCAGCCAGATCCCGGCAATTCGAAGAGGACCAGGTCGGGGCTGTCCACGATGACGCGCGCGCCCGGCAGCCTGGCCTGGCCGGCGAGGTCCGCGCGCGGCGCGTGCAGCAGCGGGCCGGCATCGACCACGACGTACACGACCCCGGCGTCCAGCAGCCGGGAGGTGAGTGGCCCCGCGCTGGTGACGATCCGGTTCAGCCGGATCGAAGCGGGGCTCTCCTGGCTCAGCGTCTGCGAGCCGACCTGCAGGCCGTCGTTGGAGATCACCTCGCGCGCCAGCAGCTTGTTCCACGGGTCGTAGACCGCCTCGCCGTTGTTCCACGGGTACCGGCGGTAGGCGGCCCACGGCAGGACCAGCACGTTGCCGGGCCGCCGGTCACTGTCCATGATCGTCCTGGCTGCCATCCAGTCGGCGGGGTACTGCACCGGCCGGATCCGGCCCGCCAGGCCCCAGGCCATGCCGGGCAGGAGCAGCACCGGCGCGATCACGGCCAGCACCCCGATGACGGCCGTGGCGGGCTCGGTCCGCTGCCGCCCGGCCGGCGCTCCCCGACGGGGCCTGTCGCGGGGCTGTCCCCACGAGTCCGCACTGCGATGGAGTAGCCAGGCAAGCGCGGCCCCCAGGCCCACGGCCTCGGTCAGCGCGAGCGCGGCGACGAACTGCTGGCCATCGCGCAGGATCGCGAATCCGGGCGACACCGTCACGAGGTAGCGCAGCACCGCGCGGGTCGGCGAGGTGATGCCGATCGCCGCGACTGCGAGCCCGGCCAGTCCGGCCACGCCGATTCCCGGCCAGCCGCGCCGCCTGTCGTGTTCACCGGCGGGGACGACCCCCGGAAACCTCCCGCCGGCGAGCACGTAGCCGGCCACGGCGCAGGCGACGACGACCAGCCAGAACACTGACACCGCACCCCCGTACCCGCGCGGGACCGTCTGGCCGTTCCAGATTCCGGAGAGCATCACCAGGCTGCCGAGACGGCCGAATGGGGTGTCGGCGCGGGCGGCGAACAGGTTTACCCCGGCCGGGTCGGTGTGCACGGGGACCACCAGCGAGGGAACCAGCCATGGCAGGCTCAGCAGCACCAGCACCACGACGACCGTGACCAGTCGCCGGCCGCGACCGCCAGCCGGGCCCGCGGTGGCCTGGTCACGGCGAGCGAGGGCGGCGGGGACCGTGGCCAGGCCGGTGACCGCCATGGCCGCGAAGCCGCCTATTGCGGCCGGGAGCATGACCAGGAGGAGCCGGATCGGCCTGATCCGGGCCGGACCCGTGACCAGTTCGCGCATGACCCACGGCAGCCCGGCATAGCCGAGCAGCAGGGCCCACTGCCCGATCAGCAGCCGCTCCGCCACGAACGGGTTCCAGGTGTAGAACACCCCGCAGGCCAGGCAGGCCAGCACGGGAGCCGGCCCGCCGGCCCGGTCACGCCATCCGGCCGCCAGCAGCGCGGCGGCCCCCGAGCAGGCCAGAACGAAGATGAGCAGCAGGACTATCTTCTGCACAAGATCGGCCGGCAGCAGGTGCGCGGCCACCGTAATAACCGCGTCGCTGGGCACCGCGCGAGCCGGTCCGCCGGTAAACCCGAGCAGCGCGGCCGAGAACGGGGGGTTCGGCACGAACACCATGTCGTAGCTCAGCAGGTAGCCGGGAGCCAGGCCGGGACCGAGCGCCAGCAGCCCAAGCCCGGCGCCCACCCATCCGGCAAGTCCGGTCGGCGTCGTCAGGCGGCGCAGTCCCGCCCGCAACCACCCACCGGCGGGCTGTCGCGTGTTCTGCCGGGCGGTTATCTGCTGGCGGGCCGGCGAAGGGCTGCCGGCCTCGCTCCGTGCTGTCATGGCGGGCCGGCGACCACCTGGCTGCCAGGCCCCGGCCGGGCCGG
>JASHUE010000513.1:0-10010 GCA_030040195.1 Streptosporangiaceae bacterium
GGGCGAGCACCCACCAGCGCTCGGAGGCGTACGGCCGCGCCACCTCGGCCCAGCCGATCGGCGATAGCCACGTCAGCCACGTCAGCCCGTGACTGCCGCCCGAGTCGCCGACGCCGCGCAGCAGGAATGCAACGGCGAGGGCGGTGATGGCGATGCCGCGCGCCCCGCGGGCCGTCCCGCTGATCTGGGCGGCGATCGCCGCGACTCCGACGAATACCAGGCCGCAGGCAAACTCGCCGGCGGCAAACGCGATCGAGCCGGCCAGCGGCAGCCCGCCGGCGGCCAGGAGCGCGCTGGTCAGCACGAACAAGATCAGGCCCGCGGTCGTGGCCACCAGCATGGCGGCGGCGAGCGGTGCCCGCCGCCCGACCGCGGTGGAGCCGACAAGCTCAAGCCGCCCGCTTTCCTCGTCCGCCCTCGAGTGCCGCACGACCAGGAAGGTCGCCATCAGGCCGGCCCCGAGCGCGGCATACGACATGTACCGCCAGGCGACGATGGCGCCAAGCGAGCTGCCATGCAGCTGGCCGTAAAGAAACGAGAGAGCCGGGTCGCGATGCACGGTCGCGGTGATGGACAGCCGATCTTTCGCCGTCTTGTACACGGTCTTGATGCCGAACCCGCCGGAGGCGGCGATCACCGCGAGTGCGTACACCCAGGCCGGCAGGGCAATGCGGTCGCGCCGGAATGCCAGCCTGGCCAGCTCGCGCACTCCGGTCAGCGAAACGACCAGTCCGGCCCGCCCGGGCGCGCCCTGGCCGGAGCCCGGTCGCGCGGCCACTGACGCCGTCGTTCTCACGCTGCGCTCCCCGCTCTCCGCGGGATCGCAATCTCGCTCATGCCGACACCTGCTGGTCGCGTCCGTTCGCCGAGAGGTTCCCGTCGTCGGCGGCGTAGTGCCGCAGGAAGAGTTCCTCCAGCGTCGGCGGCTGACTCACGAGCGTGCGGACCCCGGCCGGAACCAGCAGCCGCAGCAGTGCATCAAGCTGGTCGGAGTCAACCTCGCACCGGACGCGGCTGCCCCCGTCCTTCCCCGGATCGACGACGAGATCGTGGATGCCGGGAAGCCGATCAAGGCCGTCAACGGATCCGGACAGTTCCGCCGCGATCGACGTCCTGGTCAGGTGACGCAGCTCGGACAGGGTGCCGGTCTCTACCGTGCGACCGGCGCGGATGATCGTTACCCGATCGCAGAGCGCCTCCACCTCGGACAGGATGTGGCTGGACAGCAGCACCGTACGGCCGCGGGCCCGCTCGTCCTCGGCCCACTCGCGGAACACGGCCTCCATCAGTGGGTCAAGTCCGGACGTGGGCTCGTCCAGCAAGAGCAATTCGGCGTCGGATGCCAGCGCGGCGATCAGGGCGACCTTCTGCCGATTCCCCCTGGAGTAGGCGCTGGCCTTCTTGGTCGGATCCAGGTCGAATCGCTCAAGCAGGTCGGCGCGCCGCTTGGGATCAAGCCCGCCGCGCAGCCTGCCGAGCAGGTCGATGACCTCCCCGCCGGTCAGGTTCGGCCACAGCGTCACGTCGCCGGGCACGTAGGCGAGCCGCCGATGCAGCGCGACCGCGTCGGACCACGGGTCACCGCCAAGCAGCCTCACGGTGCCGGCATCGGATCGCAGCAATCCGAGCAAGATCCGGATTGTGGTGGTTTTGCCGGCCCCGTTGGGACCGAGAAAACCGTGCACCTCGCCGGTCGCGACTGCCAGGTCGAGGCCATCGAGAGCGACGGTCTTGCCGAACGACTTGCGCAGGCCAGAGACTTCGATAGCGTCCACGGAGCATGATGATACGCTAGATTCAGTAAGTACTGAAAATACTAACGCTAAATATACGGGGAACGAGGTGTCCCGGTCGACTCGTGTCCGCAACGCAACGTAGTAGTCAGCAAGAAAGGGCGGTCTCCGCCGCCACGCCGGGAGACGGCAGTCCGGGCCGGCAGCTGGCCTCCGCCGCCACGCCGGGAGACGGCAGTCCGGGCCGGCGACCGGCCTTCTCCGCAAACGCCCGAGACCGCAGCCTGGCCGAACAGGCTGCGGTTCGGCAGTTCATCGAGCGGTTCACGTCCAACCTGGTCCTGACCGGTTTCCCGCGGACGCCGGCCCGGATCTTCGTGGCGCTGCTGACCGCCGACTCCAGCAGCATGACCGCTGCCGATCTAGCGGAGGTGCTGCAGGCCAGCCCGGCATCTATCTCGGGTGGCGCCCGCTACCTGGTCCAGGTCGGCCTGATAGTGGCCGAGGGGGAGGCAGGCTCACGACGGCAGCACTACCGCATGCCGGAAACCGTGTGGCAGGACATCGTCGAGCTGCGCGAGCGGCAGTTCGCCCGCTGGTCGGCCGACCTGCGTGACGGGGTGCAGGTGCTGGGTGCCGATTCGCCGGCCGGTGTCAGGATGGCGCAGACCGTGCGGTACTTCGACTTCATAACGGCCGAGATGGCAGGTTTGCTGGAGCGCTGGCAGGAGCAGTCGGCCCGGGGGGTTGGCGGAGACCCCGGTTCAGGCTCACGGGATTAACCACCGGGCTCGTAGCGCTGGTAAGACTGATAGTGAACAGCGATCGGAGGGGCTGACCAACGTGGCACGCAATCCGGCTGACCTCTACGAGGTGGACCCCGGCGCGCCCACGCCCGACCGCGGCCTGGTGATGCTCTATTACCTGGACGGCTTCATCGATGCCGGCGCTGCGGGCAGGCTGCTTTCTGCGCACCTGTCCAGCACGCTGGATCCCACGCCGATCGCCAGGTTCGACATCGACTCGCTGCTCGACTACCGGTCGCGCCGGCCGATCATGACTTTCTCGAAGGATCACTGGGAAGAGTACGACGGACCCGAACTGACCCTGTCCATGCTGCACGACGGCGAGGGCACTCAGTTCCTCCTGCTATCCGGCCTGGAGCCTGACCGCGAATGGGACGCATTCACCGGCGCGGTCAGGCAGTTGTCTGACCGTCTCGGCGTCCGGGTCAGTGTCGGGTTCCACGGCATCCCGATGGGGGTTCCGCACACCCGGCCCCTGGGAGTGACTGCGCACGCCACGCGGACCGAGCTGATCGAGGGCTACCGGCCGCTGGTCGACAAGCTTCAGGTGCCGGGCAGTGCGGCAGCGCTCCTTGAGTACCGCCTGGGCGAAGACAACAAGGCGGCGATCGGGTTTGCCGTGCACGTCCCGCACTACCTCGCCCAGGCCGCCTATCCGGCCGCGGCGGTCACGCTGCTGGACTCCGTGCAGCGGGTGACGGGCCTGATGCTGCCGGCCGACTCGCTGCGCGAGTCCGCGCGCCGCACGGACCTCGAGATCGCCAGGCAGGTGGAAGGGTCTTCCGAGGTGGCTGAGGTAGTTCAGGCCCTCGAGGAGCAATACGACGCCTTCACCGCCGACCGGGAGCGTCTGCTCGCCGACGCCGCTGAGGCGATGCCGACCGCAGAGGAACTCGGAGCGCAGTTCGAGCGGTTCCTGGCCGAGCAGCAAAGTCGCGGCGAGAACCCGGAGACCTAGGACTCGCCGGCGCCAGGCCGGGCGCCGCTACTTCACCTCGGTGAGTAGCCCGGTCGCTACGTCGAACACAAATCCGCGGACCGCGTCCTTGTGCGGCACGAACGGACTCGCCTTGATCCGGTTGATGGACTGCCTGACGTCGGCGTCCAGGTCAGGAAACGCCTCCGCTGCCCACGGCGGCTTGATACCGGTCTCAGCCTCGATGCCGGCCTTGAACCCGTCGTCGGTGAAGGTCAGCATCCCGCAGTCGGTGTGATGGATGAGGATGATCTCCCTGGTGCCGAGCAGTCGCTGGCTAATGGCGAGCGACCGGATCTCGTCGTCGGTGATGACACCTCCGGCATTGCGGATGACATGCGCCTCCCCCTCGGCCAGCCCAAGGATCCCGTAGACGTTGAGCCGGGCGTCCATGCACGCGACGACGGCGACGCCGGCCGACGGTGGCAGGGGGAGCTGGCCACCGAAGGACTCCGCATAGCGACGATTGTTCTCCAGGAATTCGTCAGTTTTCGACATGGAACCTATATCCCCTCTCAGCCGCGTATTACGAGCGCAAACCCCGTCCAGCGTATGGCCATATGCCATTAATTCCTAGAGGCTCGGTAGACTTTTCGGCCACCGGCCCGGTTGGCCGAACCTTGGCCACCAGCGGGGACAAGCGCGGGACGAGGCCGGGAAGAGCGACAGGTGGCCTCGTGGCCTGTGCATCGGCCACGAGCCTGCGCCCGGCGGTACGGCCTGGCCACGAACGGGGGGAACCAGACCGCATGACAAGGTTTGCACGGCCCGGCGGGGTAACAGGGACGCCATCCCCGCTGGTGCGCGAGATCCATGCCTCCGGCCTGAGCGTGCAGCGGGGCGAGGTGCTGGTACCCACGCTGCTCGGTGGCGAGCTTTCCGAACCGATCAGCTGCGCGGCCGCGCCGCTGGTGGCTGGCTCGCTGCACCGTAAGGCCCGCCAGGTGCGGCTCGCGCCGGCGCCGCGATACGCCGACGCGGGAGCAGAAGGCGATGCCGTGCTGTACCTGGCGACGTGCCCGCAGCCGGGCGGCGCCATCACGGCGATCGCAGCCGCAGCCGCGCTTGGCGACCGGCTCTCGGCCGCCGTCGCCATGGCGGCCGTCCAGGAGTGGGCGGCGGTTGCGGGCAGCCGCGTCGTGCTTGCCGCAGGCAGCCCGTGGTGCAGCGGTGCGCTGCGCGCAGCGGAGACCTACCGGCAGGCGGCCGCCGAGTACTCCGGCCGCGGGCGGACGGTCCGCGTACTCGGGCCATTGTCGGTGCCGCCGGAGGCGGCCGCCGAACTCGACATGCTCGGAGTCGTGCAGGTCTCCTCCCTCGCGGATGCGGAAGAGGGCGACGTCGTCCTGTTCCCGGCGCACGGCGTGAGCAGCCAGGTCAGGGCGGAAGCCGCGGAGCGAGGCTTGGTGGTGATCGACGCGACCTGCCCGCTGGTGGCGCAGGCCCAGGAAACGGCCGGGCGGCTCGCGGACCGGGGCCAGCATGTCGTACTGATCGGCCAGCGTCAGGCCGCCGCGGCCGCTCCCATCGCCAGCCGCGCGGTCGGCCAGCTCACGATCGTCGAGAACACAGGCGGCACGACCGCGCTGAACGTGCGGGACGCGCAGCGCATTTCCTACATGCTGCAGCCCGGTTTGCCGGTGGAGGCAGCCAGCGGCGTCATCGGGGCGCTGCGCTCTCGCTACCCGGCCGCCCAGGGCACCCCGCCGGCTGGCCTCTGTTACGCGCCTTCCGACCGGCTGGCCACGGTTCGGGCGGTGGCCACCGGCAGCGACCTCGTCCTGGTGCTCGGCGATCCAGAGTCATACGATGCCCGTCAGCTTGTCGCTCAGGCCCGCGACGCCGGCGCGCGAGTCCAGCCGATTGGCACGGTATTCGACCTGACCCCCGCCCTCATCGACGGGGCCACGACCGTGGGCTTGATCGAATCGACGTCGGCGCACTCCGGGCTGGCCGCGCAGTTCATTGCCGCCATCGGCGGCCTCGGCCAGCTCAACGTGGCGCGGCGCCAGGTCAGGACGGAACCGCCGGCTCTGGAGGATCGCGAAGACGGGGCGCGCCGACGCGTGCACGGCGGGTCAGCGCCCGGGTATCACTCGGCCGCCGCAGCGGGGCCGACCGGGCGGACCGGCACGAGGATGGCCAGCACCACGCCCCGGTTATGGGGATGGCCAGCACCACGAGCCGGAACTGGGGACGGCCAGTACCGCGCCCCGGTTAGAGGGCCGGTCACGCGACCTTGCGGCCACGATAAATTGATCGTCATGATCGGCAAACCGGACGGTCAAGGCGCGGCCGCCGAATCGGTGCAGGCTGGAACGTTCCGCCGTCGGCTGGAGTCAGGGCAGTTCGCCGTGACGGCCGAGATCGGGCCGCCGCGCGGGGCCGCGCTCGCCCCGGTTGCGCAGAAGGCTGCCGCCCTCCGGGGTTGGGTAGACGCGGTCAACGTCACCGACAACCAGAGCGCGGCCGTACGGCTCTCGAGCCTGGCGGGCAGCGTGGCCGCGGCCAGCGCGGGAGTCGAGCCGATCATGCAGCTGACCTGCAGGGACCGGAACCGCATCGCGCTGCAGTCCGAGCTGCTGTCCGCCGCGGCCTTCGGCGTGCCGAACGTGCTGATCATGACCGGCGACCATCCGCGGTACGGCGACCACGCCGACGCCATGCCGGTCTTCGACCTGGACAGCTTCCAGCTTCTGCGGGTAGCCACGGCCATGCGCGACGAGGGCAGGCTGATGTCGGGCGGCATGCTGAAGCCGCCGCCGGCCTGGATGCTCGGCGCGGTGGAGAATCCGCCGGGGCAGCCGCAGTCAGACGGGGCAGCCGGGCTGGATGCCGCGGTCAGGCGCCTGACGGCGAAAGCAGACGCCGGAGCTCAGTTCGTCCAGACGCAGTTCGTGTTCGATGTGTCCGTGTTCGCCGCCTGGATGCGGCGCCTGGAAGACCTGGGCGTCACGGAGCGCTGCCGCATCCTGGCCGGCGTCGGACCCGTCCGGTCAGCTCGCGCTCTGGAGCGCCTGGCCCGGATTCCGGGCGTATTCATCCCCGAGCACGTATCCGCGCGGCTCACGGCCGCGGGGCCCGACCACATCCGGGCCGAGGGCGACAAGCTGTGCAGCGAACTGATCGCGGCGCTGGCCACGGTACCGGGACTCGCGGGCGTGCACGTCATGGCGATCGGTGCCGAGCACGCGATCCCCGGCCTCCTGCAGGAGGCGGGCCTGCCGCCCCGGTAGCGAGACGGCAAGCCCTCGGCTCGCCCTGGTCAGGACAGGAACGTCGGGTCCGCGGGGTGCGGATTGGCGACCCGGCCCTTGGGCTCCTCCCATTTCTCCGAGCGCCCGAGCGCGGTGAGGTCGAGCAGCGTGTAAGCGCTGCCGATCTGGTCGCTCCCGCGCGCCCAGGTCGAGTACGTGTGAAAGATCTCGTCGCCGTCGCGCAGGAAGCAACTGAAGCCGGACATCTCGTCGGGCTCGCTCACCGCGATCGGCTCGTAGTTGTACACCGGCGGTGCCACCGCCGGGTCCAGCGTCGCGTTGAAGTCGTAGTTGAAGTCGCTGTCGTGCGAGGAGTACCAGTCGAACTGCCAGCCCTTGGCCGACTTGGCCGCGGCAAGCTTGGCGAAGGGCGCGCGTGAGATCCCGGCGAACGCCGTGTCCCTGGTGCGAAGGTGCGCGAACACCGCCGGCGCCATCTCGTCAAGCCCGGCTGAGCAGCCAGGGCAGGGAGAGTCCCAGTCGGGAGCGAACATCACGTGCTGGACGATCAGCTGGCTGCAGCCGTCAAACAGGTCCGCCAGCCCTATCTTCCCGTCCGGGCCCTCGAACCAGTAATCCTTCTCGACGACCGTCATCGGCAGTCGCCGGCGGTCGGCGTTCAGGGCATCGCGTTGCCTGGTGTGTTCCTTTTCCCTGGCGAGCAAATCCTTGCGTGCTACCAGCCACTCCTGCGGGCTCACGATCTGTGGCAGGCTCATCCATACCTCCTGGACTCGGGCGGGCCGAGCGGGTCAGCTCTCTTGATCGACGAACGGGCTACCCTCGTTTTGACGGTCAGAGAAGAAGAATCTCACCGGCGTCCATACCGGACTCCGCCGTTCGTCGTACATCTGACAACCGAGACAGGGTGAGCGGAGGCAACCGCCATGCAATACATGCTGTTGATGGTCGCCGAGCCGGACGACGCACTCAACGAGGCCGAGCCGGTCAAGGTCGTCGGCCAGCAGGCCCCGAGCGCGGATGACGCCGACGAACCCTGCTGGATGCCATGGGCGCGCGAGGTAACCGCACGCGGGGTCGTGATCAAGGACGGCGCGCGGCTGCGGCCGGCCACCACGGCGACGACCGTGAGCGGGCGCGACGGCGAGGCCTTGCTGACCGACGGACCGTTCGCCGAGACCAAAGAGCAGATCGTCGGCTACAACGTGATCGAGTGCGCCGACCTGGACGAGGCGGTGGACACGGCCTGCCGGCACCCCGTGGTGGCCCAGTTGGGCGGACGCGTCGAGATCCGGCCGATCCTGCCCGACTGACGAGCTCGGGGTGACCCACGTCGAAGCGGCCATTACTGAGGCGTTCAAGCAGGAATGGGGCCGGGTCGTTGCCAGCCTGATCCGCATGACCGGCGACTGGGACCTGGCCGAGGAGTGCACTCAGGACGCCTTCACCACCGCCCTGGCGCGATGGCCGGCCGATGGCGTCCCCGACCGGCCGGGTGCCTGGCTCACGACCACCGCGCGTAACCGCGCGCTGGACAAGCTGCGCCGCAGCAAGAACGAGGCCGCCAAGCTGAAGGAGGCGGCGATGCTCGCCGGACCCGCGGAGCCTGCCGACACCGGCGACAGCGGCGTGACCGACGACCGGCTGCGGCTCATCTTCACCTGCTGTCACCCCGCACTGTCGCTGGAGGCCAGGGTCGCGCTGACGCTGCGGACTCTGGCCGGACTGACGACCGCGGAGATCGCCCGCGCGTTCCTGGTTCCCGAGCCCACGATGGCCAAGCGGCTCGTGCGCGCGAAGGGCAAGATCCGCGATGCCGGCATCCCGTACCGGGTGCCGCCGGCTCACCTGCTGCCCGATCGGATGAGCGGGGTGCTGGCCGTCCTGTACCTGCTGTTCAACGAGGGATACGCGGCTACGGCGGGAACGGGCCTCGTCCGCGGCGATCTTTGTACCGAGGCGATAAGGCTGGCCAGGGTGCTGACCGGCCTGATGCCGGCCGAGCCCGAAGCCAGCGGCCTGCTGGCGCTGATGCTGCTGACCGACGCTCGGCGAGCGGCGCGCCTGGACGCCGACGGCGAGGTCGTCACGCTGGACAAGCAGGACCGGAGCCGCTGGGACAAGGCCGAGATCGAGGAGGGCATCGCACTACTGGACGCCGCCATCCGGCATCGGCAGACGGGCCAGTACCAGCTACAGGCGGCGATCGCGGCCTGTCACGCCTCGGCTGCCGACCCGGCTGACACCGACTGGGCGGAGATCGCGTTGCTCTACGGGCAGTTGCGTCGGCTGGTCCCCTCGGCCGTGGTCGAGCTCAATCGGGCAGTGGCCGTGGCCATGGCCGACGGGCCCGCGGCTGGCCTGGCGATCGTGGATGCCCTTGACGCGGACGGCCAGTTGCCTGATTACCACCTGCTTGCCGCGACGCGCGCTGACTTCCTCCGCCGACTCGGGCGGTTCGATGAGGCGGCCCTGAGCTACCGGAAGGCACTCCAGCAGGTCGCAACCGAACCGGAACGGCGATTCCTGACCCGGCGGCTCACCGAGGTCACAGGCCAGGCTCAGGCCGGGCCGGAAAACTGACCCGGCTGCTCGCCGCCAGGGCTGCCAATCGGTCCGTCGACTCGACGATGCCACGATAGGCACCGCCAGCCCACCGCGCCAGATGGAGCAGCGCAGCGGGCCATACTTGGCGCAAACCGACCGGACCCGGAGGCTCACGTGCTCTTCCCGACCTCGCTCGTCGGCAGCTACCCGCAGCCCGACTGGCTGATCGATAGGGAGCGGCTGGCCGGCCGGTTCCCGCCCCGAGTTCGGGCTCGTGAGCTGTGGCGCGTCGAGCCGGAATACCTCGAGCAGGCACAGCGCGACGCCACGCTGCTCGCAATCCGGGCTCAGGAAGACGCCGGGCTGGACATCATCACCGACGGTGAGATCCGGCGGGAGAGCTACTCCAACGCGTTCGCCACCTCCCTGGACGGGATCGACATCGATAACCCTGGCACCGCCCTTGACCGTAGCGGCCACCCGAATCCGGTGCCGCGGATCGTGGGACCGATCCGGCGCAAGGAGCCGGCCGGCGTCGACGACGTCAGGTTTTTGCGTGCGCACACAGACAAGACGATCAAGGTCACCGTCCCCGGGCCGTTCACGATGGCCCAGCAGGCGCAGAACGACTACTACCCGTCGGCGGAGGCGGCGGCCTTCGGGTACGCCGACGCGGTAAATGCCGAGATCTCGGACCTGTTCGCGGCCGGGGCGGACATCGTTCAACTGG
>JASHUE010000514.1:0-6511 GCA_030040195.1 Streptosporangiaceae bacterium
GGCTGGCCTATCCCACTGGCGGCGGCACGACGTGGATTCCGCTGGCCGTCGTCATCCTGGCGATCGCCGGCTGCGCGCCGGCCACCGCCTACTGGATCATTCGATGGCGGGCGGCGCGGAGGCACCTGGGTCGGCCTGAGCCGCCGCGTGGTCGCGAACTCGGCCAGTATGGACTCGGACTCGTCTTGGCCGCGCTGTTCATCGTGATAGCGGTCGGCGGCGCCGCGATCGACGTGACCGCGGACGAGGTTCCGGCGGCCGGGAGTTTGCCGACAGCGGTGGCCTGCGCGGACTTTAACGCGTGGGTGCAGGCCCAGGGGGACGGCAGCGGCCCGCTGGCAAAGGACCCGGCACTGCTCGCCGAGGCGCAGCAGAATGCCCCGGCTGGGCAGCTGAGCGTCGACCTGGACACCCTGGCTACGGACGTCTCGTCGTCGGTCGCGGCCGGGAATTCTATGGCCGGCCTGGCGGATCAAGTCCAGGCAATTAACGCGATGAAGGCGGTGACCAGCGACTGCTTCGGCTAACTGCGGCCACGGCAGGTACTACGCGGTCGCCGCGAGCGAGTTCGGCCCGGTGCCGGGCAGGTCCGCGAGGCCATCCCACGGTCGCCGCGAGCGAGCCGCCGCGGCGCCTTCCGGGCACTGTGCCCGAAAGTCGCACCAGCCGCAACCAGGTCCCGGCCGCGGCGCGAACGTCACCGCCGTCTCCGCGGCGTCCTGCCGGTAGCGGTCGTCGGCAGCCGCGCACTCGCTGGCGATGTCCTCGGCCCTGCGCAGCTGACGCGCAAGCGACTCCTGCGTGTGCTCGAAGGCCAGTACCGTCCCGGTGGACAGGTGATGCAGTTCGACCCGCCGGCAGGGGCGGCGCATCACGCGCTCGGCAGCAAGCGCGTACAGTGCCAGCGCGAGCGAGCCACGCGCGTCATCTGCGGTCAGCACGTGTCGGCCGGTCTTGTAGTCGACGACCACAAGGTCGCCAGGCCCTCCGTCAGCTGCGGGCCTGGCATCGAGTCGGTCGATCCGGCCCGACACTGCGATCAGGTCGGTCCTGGTGGCTACTGTCCGCTCCACTCCGAGCGGCTCGACAGCCGGGTCCAGCCGCGCAACGTAGTCCTCGACCATGCGCCGGCACTCGCGCCGGTGCGCGTCCGCTTGCGCATCATCGGCAAAGCCGTCGGAAATCCACCCGCTGTCGAGCAGGTCGCCCGCGGCGGTCACGGTGCGTTCGCGGCGCGGCAGCCGCCACCAGCCGGCGAGCGCGTTATGGACGCTGGCACCCAGGCTGTTGTGAGCCCAGGGCGGGCCCTTCGGCGGCGGCGGCCGGTCCAGGTAGGTCATCCGGTACCGGCGCGGGCAGTCGAGCCAGGTGACAAGCCTCGTCGGCGTGCACGGATAGAGGCGCCTTGGCATGCCGTCGAAGCCGAGTTGCTCCACCTTGCCATCCTGGCCCGAAGCAGGCCTGACGGCCAGCCGACACCCCACCGAGGGCAAAACCGGCAGCTGTCTCGGCCCCTCAGTACTCCCCGTCGGGTTCGAGCGGCCCGGTCTGACCCGCCGCCACCCAGCCATCGAATCGCTTCTCTGCGACCGCCACCGTGAACTCATCACCATGGCCGGGCAAGATCCGGGTCTTGGCTGGCAGGGTCAGGACCTGCGCGCCAATTGCGTCCAGCTGCCTGCCCCAGTTCGGGTACCCGTCCTCGCGGGGCACGGGCCCGGTCTCGGAAACCACGTCGCCGGTGAAGACAGCCTGGAGTTCCTCGCAATACAGGCAGACCGAACCGCGGCTGTGGCCGGGGGCATGCAGCACCTCGAGGGTAACCCCGGCAACCTCGAACTGTCCGCCGTCCTCCATCTCGATGTCCGGGTCGCCATCGTGAACGTCGCGCCATTCCCGGCGGTCGGCTGGGTGCAGCGCAACCGGTGCCTCGTCGCGCTCGGCTACAGCGAGCGCCGCACCGCAATGTCCGGCATGCCCGTGCGTGCATATGACGGCGAGGATCTCCCGATCCCCAACAGCCTCAAGCACGGCGTCCGCATCGGTGCCGGGATCGATGATGATGACCTCCTCGTCATCTCCGACAATCCAGCTGTTCGAGGTGCCTGGCACCTTGTCAATGCGCGCATCTTGTCCGCTCATGTACCTGCCGCCTCTCGGGGTCCTGCGTTAACTTTGGGCAACGATAGTCGTGACCGAGCCGGCACTGAGTGAACGGCGCCAGCCAGCCGGTCAGGCCGCGGTAACCGGCACGGCGCCGGAGGCGCGGTCCACCAGTTGGTGGTAGGCGTCCTCCGGTGCGAGCACGGTCCCGATACGGAACCCGGTCAGCTCGCCGTGGTCGTCGCTGCCGCCAGAGGCAACAAGACGCAGACGGGAGGCGAGTCCGGCCAGCCGGCCCCGCTCCGCCTCATCGTGCTGCGGGTGATAGACCTCAATCCCGGTCAGGCCGACGGCAGCCAGCTCGGCAACTACCTCATCCGGGGTGCGCCAGCCACGCTGTGATCCGCGCGGGTGCGCGAGAACTGTAACCCCGCCCGCGCCGTTGACCAGGCGGATTGCTCGGGCCGGGTCAAGGGCGTACCTGGGTACGTGCGCGCGGCCGCCCGGCCCGATCCACTCAGGGCTGAACGCGTCCTCGACCCGCGCCACGACACCCGCATCGACCAGCGCGCGAGCGATATGCGGGCGGCCGACGACGCCGCCCGCCGCGATCTCGCTGACCTGATCCCAGGTCACGGGGGCACCGAGCGCGGCGAGCTTGTCCACCATGGCGCGGGCGCGATACAGGCGGCTCTCCCTGATCTCGGCCATCTCCCCCGCCAGCCGGTCATCGGCCGGGTCGAACAGGTAGGCCAGGATGTGCACGCTGTGACCTTCCAGCCGACACGACAACTCCATTCCCGGCAGCAAGGTCAGCCTGGGCGGGAGTGCGGCCGCGGCTTCGCGGTGCCCCGACACCGTGTCGTGGTCGGTCAGGGCGATCACATCAAGACCTGCCGCAGCGGCCCGGCGCATGACGTCCGCGGGCGGCTGCGTTCCATCGGATGCGGTGCTGTGAGAATGCAGGTCGGCGCGCATTAAGGGGACATTAACCCGGCAACTGCGGTGAGAGTGCCCCGAATGGCAGGTCCAGGTCCTGACCCGGATCCCGCAGGTCACGCAGCGGCAGCGGCTCGACCAAGAGCATGCCCGCGGTTTCTGGCCACAGCACGAGCCACAACCAGTTCCCGCTGACCTCGCCGGCGAAGGCCGCCCGATCCTCTGTCTCGACGTTCCAGAGCGGGAACTCGTGATTGGCGAACTGAACCACGCCGGCCGGCGGGCCTTTGGCGAAGTGCGAGCCTGGGTCAGGCCCGTCAATGCCCGCGAACCTCGCCCCCAGGCCTACCCCTGGCTCTTCCGATATGAGCATCATCTCGGCCGGGCCGCCGACCGGGTTCGGACCCGATAGGGCCACCGAACAGCCGCGGGTGCCGGTCCGCTCGTCGCCGGCCGCCGCAAATCCGGTGACAAGCCACCCCTGGGGCAGCGGCCAGGGCACCCAAACCGGTACGCGCGCCTGGCGCAGTACTCCCTCCAGACCCTCCTGAGACGGGCTCAGCGCGGACCGGAGCGGGTGAACCTCGCCGTGCTGGCCGCAGTGGTAAGCGCTCGACCACACGCTGGGCTCGCGTACGACGGAATTACACCGCGGGCACGTCAGTACGGGTCTCATTTCACTCAGCGTTATCCCCCAGATCGCCTGGGTCAAATACCTACTCAACAGTACCTGGTCAGGCTGGGGCATACTGGCCGCGTGAGGTCACCAAAATCGCGCGGTACCGCGGCTGCCGGGCCAGCCGCCCGGCCAGTTGAGTGCGTCGGTGCGGTACTGCGGGATGAAGACGGACGAATCCTTCTGGTACTGCGCGGGCATGAGCCGAGCATGGGCCTGTGGTCGATCCCCGGCGGCCGGATCGAGCCGGGCGAGAGTGACCAAGAGGCGGTCGTCAGGGAAGTCCGCGAGGAAACGGGGCTACAGGTGACCTGCGGCCCCTTGCTCGGCTCAGTAGACCGGCCGGGCCTGGCGATCAGGGATTATCAGGCCTTCGTCACCGGCGGCACGCTGATGGCGGGAGACGACGCCGACGCGGCCCGCTGGGCTAGCCCGGCTGAGGCTGAGGCACTAGACGCAGCCGGTGGACTCACCGCCGACCTGCTGGCCACGCTGCGCTCCTGGTCCGTCCTGCCGCCCGCTGGCGCCTCCTGACTCGCGCGAAGCGCCGATCCGCCCGCGGCCCTTCCGCATATGCAGCATTCCGGGCGCAGACCGCTTAGTCGACGGCGCTACCGTCGCCCGCCCGCGACACCTGAGTTCTTGGCCGGCCGGCGACGTCCGAAGCTGCGATCCCGACCACCGTCGCGGCGGCGCACGCGCTGAGGGCTAGCGCGCTCACATGCGGTGCGAGAAGCCCGAGCAGGGCGAGGACCGCTAGCCCGACCACCCGCGGCCAGGAAATCCGTCGCCATACGTCCAGCTTGAACGCCAGGTGCCCGGCCACGTAGAGGGCGGGCCCGCCCAGAACAAGCCATGCCGTGGACGCCACCCCGACCGACCGCGGCGCGGTGAGCACGACGTCGTCCGCTGCCGCCGTGAGGATAATGCCCCCGACCATGATCGGGTGGATGTAGTGATACGCCGACCGGCCAAGTCGACCAGGGTCGGACGAGCCGGCAATAAGCCTCGCGCCTTCGTCCGCGCTGCGGTCGAAGTACAGCCACCACAGCGCGACGCTCCCAAGGAACGCGACGAGGAAGGCCAGCACCGTGGGGGCATCCGGTGCGCCCGGACGTGCGAGCGGGCCGGCTATCAGGCCGGCCAGGGTGGCGCCGGTCACGACGATCGATTCCCCGAAAGCGATCAGGATGAACGCCTGGCATCGCTCGGCGAAGTGACCGCCTTCGATATCCCACTCCTGAGTACTGGCCCGTGCCAGACCAGGCGTGAAGAACCCGACAGCCCCCCCGAGCAGATCCACGCTCACGGCCGCGAGCCACAACAGCGCACGAGCCAGAGTGCCCGGCGTCAGCCCGCCCGCGACGGCCAGCGCCCCGCTGACGCAGCACCAGACGAGGATCCGCTGGTAGTTGCGGGCCAAAGGCAGGTACTCACCACCCGGTGGCTGGCCGCGAAGCGCCACGACCACGAACGCGCTCCGGCCAATCTGCATCACCGCGTAGGCCAGGCCGACCAGCCAGCCGGTCGACCTGAATGCGCCGGGCAGTGCGGCCGACATCGCGAGGCTGACGAGCATCAGCCCGAGCAGCAGGAGCCGGACCGGGATCTTCTCCGGGTCGAACCAGTTGGTCACCCACGTCGTGTAGGCCCACAGCAGCCATACCATCGCCAGCAGCAGGGCCGCCTGGAGCGCGCCGATCGCGGTCCGGTGACCCAGCAGGAAGTTCGACAGCTGCGTGATCGCGAACACGTAGACAAGATCGAAGAACAGCTCAACATTGGTGACGCGCCGCCGCCCGCTGGCCCGCTCGCGCACCAGGCTGGGACCCGATCTCTCGGCCAACCCACCTCTCCTGTCCAGCCGGAGGCGGCCTAGCCGGGAGCCGGCGGCTCGAATCGCGTCGTCCTGGACAGCCCCGCGGCCCGGCCCCTGGCCGCCGCGACCATGGCCATCTTGCGCGATGCCTCGTCGATCATCTCGCTGTCCAGCATCGCGGCACCAAGGCCCCGGCCGGTGTAAAAGTCGTAGGCCTCCAGAAGCAACTCGGCTCGGTCGTATTCCCCCTGGCCGGGAGAGAAGGCCCGATTGACCACCTCCACCTGGCTCGGATGCACGACCCACTTGCCGTCGTAGCCGAGCGCGGCCACGCTGGCCGCGCTCCGTTCCAGCCCGGCGATGTCCTGGATCGCTGCATAGGGGCCGTCGATGGCCTGCACTCCGTGCGCACGCGCGGCCACGAGGATTCGCATGTGCGCGTAGTGAAACGCATCGCCGCCTGCGTATCCGGTCGGCTGCGCGCCGACGCTGAGCGACCGCATGCCCAGGCTCGCCACGAAGTCGGCAGGGCCGAATACAAGCGCCTCAAGCCGGGGCGAGGCCGCCGCGATCTCATCCGCGCTGGCGAGCCCGGCTGCGTCTTCGATCTGCGCCTCAATCGCGATCCGGCCTGGCGGCAGCCCGGTAGCCAGCTCGACCTGGCTGAGCAGGAGGTCCAGCCAGATGATGTGGCGCGGCCCGAGGACCTTCGGCAGCACAATCGCGTCGAGGCAGTCGCCCGCCTGCTCGACGATCTCGACCACGTCGCGGTACGCCCAGCCGCTGCTGGCGTCGTTGACCCGGACCGCCCTGACCTTGGCCCCCCAGCCGCCAGCTCGCAGCGCCTCGGCGACCAGTTCCCGGCTGCCGGCCTTTGCCGAGGGTGCTACCGAATCCTCGAGGTCAAGGAATACCTCGTCAGCGGGCAGACCGCGCGCCTTCTGGAAGAACCGGGGATTGCTGCCGGGAACCGC
>JASHUE010000055.1:0-3590 GCA_030040195.1 Streptosporangiaceae bacterium
CGTACTTCCCCGCCCTGACGACCCTGGGCGGTCTGCTGCCGGCGCCGGTCGAGTACCTGAACTACCTGCCGGCCAGCGCGCAGCTGGCCCAGCACACGATCTCGGACGGACCGTATGAGGTGCAGTCCTATGTGCCCGGCCGGAGCATCGTCTACGTGCGCAACCCGGTCTGGAAGGCTTCCACCGACCCGATCATCAAGGCCTACGTCAACAAGATCGTGGTCAACGAGACCGTCAGCCCTCAGACCGTGCAGGAAGAGCTGCAGGCCAACTCGCCGACTGCCGACCTGTACTGGGGCGACACCCAGGTGCCTGCGCCCGACGTCCCGGCCCTGACCGCCGCACACAATCCCGGCCTGATCCTCGGCCCGACCGATGGCCTCGACCCGTTCCTCATCTTCAACTTCGCCGACCCGAACGATGGCGGCGCGATGAAGAACCTGGCGGTGCGGCAGGCCATCTCGTACGCGATCGACCGCGCCGCGCTCATTCAGGATGCCGGCGGCGGCGTGCTCGCAGCCACGCAGACCCAGGTACTTCCGCCCGACGCGCTCGGGTACACGAACTTCACCGACTACGCCTACGACCCGGCGAAGGCGAAGGCGGTCCTGGGCTCCAAGCACTACTCGTTCAAGCTGCTCTACCAGGCCGACGACCCGGTGCAGGCGAAGATCTTCCAGAGCATCCAGTACGAGCTCTCCCAGGTCGGCGTCACCGTCTCCGGCGTCGGCGTCCCGACGGCCGACATCTACACCAAGTACCTGTTCGTGCCGAGTGACGCCAGGACCGGGGTCTGGGACATGGCCCTCGACCAGTGGTACCCGGACTGGTACGGCAACAACGCGGTCAACTACTTCTATCCGATCTTCGACTCCGCCTCGGAGGCACCGGCCGGCGCCAACATGAACCTGTTCGACAACGCCCAGGTAAACGCGCTGATCTCGGCCGGCTCGGACGCGACCAACACCGCCCAGGCAGCGAGCGACTGGACGGCGGCTGATCACCTGATCATGAGTCAGGCTGCCGTCTATCCCATCGACCTGGTGGACTTCGCCACCTTCCATTCCAGCGACGTTCACAATGCGGTGTTCGTCCCGGTGATCCAGGCGATCGATCCGACGAACGTCTGGCTCTCGAGCTGACATTGCGGTGACGAGGGCACACGGCTTCCGGGCAAGCCGTGTGCCCTGGCGCTCAAGCTGACCGGAAGGCAATTCGTGCCGCTGTTCGAAGTCGACAACCTGTGGGTTCGTTTTAACACCCCCGACGGCGTCGTCCAGGCCGTCCGGGGTGTCTCCTTTGCGGTTGAGCCGGGCGAGACGCTCGGCATCGTCGGGGAGTCGGGCTCGGGCAAGACCCTGGCCACTCAGGCGGCTTTCGGCCTGGCCGCCGGGGCGCGGGTTGAGGGCCGCGCCGTGTTCGACCGGCGGGACCTGCTGGAGATGACAGTCCGGGAACGGCGGGAGATCCTCGGCGCGCAAGTCGGGATGGTTTTCCAGAACCCCCTGTCCAGTCTTCACCCCATGTACCGGGTGGGCTGGCAGCTCAGCGAGGCCATCCGTACCCACGACCGGTCCATGTCCAAGCGCGCCGCGCACGCGCGGGTCGTGGAACTGCTCGGCCTGGTCGGGATCCCGCAGCCAGCGCGTCGAGTCGACGACTTTCCGCACCAGTTCTCCGGCGGGATGCGCCAGCGGGCGATGATCGCCATGGCGATCGCGCTCGGCCCCGCGCTGCTGATCGCGGACGAGCCCACCACCGCCGTGGATGTCACGATCCAGGCTCAGATCCTTCAGGTCCTCAAGGATCTGAGGGGGGAGCTGGGCATCGCGATCGTGATGATCACCCATGACCTCGGGGTGATCGCCCAGCTCGCCGACCGGGTGGTCGTGCTCTACGCCGGCAGGGTGATGGAGCAGGGGTCCGTGCGCGACCTGTTCTACGACCATCACCATCCCTACACCGAAGGGCTGCTGCGGTCGCTGCCCGCGGCTGACATCGGGCGGGGGCACCTTATCCCCATCGAGGGCCAGCCGCCGAGCCCGATCGATCCTGCACCTGGCTGCCCCTTCGCTCCCCGGTGCCGGTACCGCATGGAGATATGCGTCCGCGAGCAGCCCCGGCTGGAGCCGGTACCCGGGAATCCGGGGCACGACTCGGCCTGCTTCCTGCCGAAGGACCGCAGGCTGAATGACCGCCTCACGGTCGAGGCTGCGAAGGGGGACGACAGTGGCTGATACTACGGACGAGGTACTCAGCCCTGGTGAGGACACAGCGCCGGTCGTCGCACCTGAGGAGAGAACCGACGATCCCCTGCTGCGCCTCGACGACGTGGTGAAGCACTTCCCGGTCCGGTCCGGCGCACGGTTCGGGCGTCAGGGCCGGGAGGTCGTGCGCGCAGTCGACCACGTCAGCCTCGACCTGCACCGGGGCGAGACGCTGGGGCTGGTCGGCGAGACCGGCTGCGGGAAGTCCACGCTCGGCCGGGTGGCCATTCGCCTGCTCGATCTCACGTCCGGCAGCGTGACCTTCGACGGCGCCGATCTCTCGAGAATGCGGGACGGGCGGCTGCTGCCCTACCGGCAGCAAATGCAGATGATCTTCCAGGATCCGTATAGCTCGCTGAACGGTCGGCGACGGGTCGGCTCGATCATCGGCGACCCGTTCGCCATCCACGGCGTGGAGTCGCGGTCGGCCCGGCGCCAGTCGGTCCAGGAGCTGATGGAACTAGTCGGGCTGAACCCCGAGCACTACAACCGGTTCCCCTCCGAGTTCTCCGGCGGCCAGCGCCAGCGCATCGGCGTCGCCCGGGCGCTGGCGCTGCATCCGAAGCTCATCGTCTGCGATGAGCCGGTCTCAGCCCTCGACGTGAGCATCCAGGCCCAGATCGTCAACCTGCTGGCCGGCCTGCAGCGCGAATTCGGGCTTACCTACCTGTTCATCTCCCACGATCTGTCAGTGGTCCGTCACCTCTGCGACCGCATCGCCGTGATGTACCTAGGCCAGATCGTCGAGATCGGACCCGTCGGCGAGGTCGGCGTCAACCCCCGGCATCCGTACACGGCCGCCCTGCTGTCCGCCGTGCCCGTCCCCGACCCCGACGAGGCCGCGCGGGCGGCACCCGTGGTGCTGCGCGGTGACCTGCCGTCGCCGATCGATCCGCCCTCCGGCTGCCGGTTTCACCCGCGCTGCCCGCGGGCGCAGGACCTATGCCGGGTCGAGGCTCCGACCCTCCAGATACGCCTAGGCCCGGACGCCGGGCACCTGGCCGCCTGTCACTTCCCGCTCGCGAACGGCGAGCGTCTCGACGGAGCGGAAAGCCCGTCCTCCGACCGGGAAACAGCTCTCCTGGTCGCGTCGTTGCGGCAGTCGGCGCAGGCGCTGGTCGAGGAACTTGAGGCAGCTCCGGACCTGCCGGCGGACCTGGCTACGGAGGTCCTCAGTCCTGACGGTCAGACCACTGAGCCTCCCGACGCTGAGTCGGTGGTGCCCCTGCCAGGTCAGCCCGAGCCGGCGCCGGTCCGCAAGGTTCAGATGCGCAGCCCCTGGTCCCTGGCCTTCGCGCGGCTGCGACGGGACCGGGCCTCCAT
>JASHUE010000515.1:0-3219 GCA_030040195.1 Streptosporangiaceae bacterium
CTGGCCCCAGGAGGCAGGAACCTCGCCAGCTCGCTGGCACGCTGAGCGGCCTCCGCTGGGCTGAAGTTGAGGTAGGCCGCACCGAATTGCAGGGCATACGCCTGCGCCAGCGTTACCGGGAACGTGGTGCCGGGCCTCCTGTCCCCCGCCGTCGTGGCTGTCGCCACGGGCCTCGCGCTCGTATCCTGACCGGTCACGATCGCCAGCACGCCCCGGTAGCCGATGAGGAGCAGCACAGCCCACGCAATGACCCGCCCAACCCAGACAAGCCATCGGCCGCCTGCACCTTGCCATTGCCGCCCGCGCTGCGCGGGGAACTGGGTGGGGGGCAGTACCTGATCCTCGTCGGCTACGGCTTCTTCCGGATCAAGAATTGCCCTTCGAACCATTACACCTCCGCCCGTTCTCCCGCCCTCGCGCTGCAAGGAGTGACGGCGCGACGTTGCTCGTGACGCGCACCATTCTGCGGCAAAACGCCCAGCCATCCCCGGCGGCGCGCCGTGTGCCTGCCGGATCGGCGATCGATCAGCCCTTTCGGCTCCAATGTCGGCGATTTGATCGCGAGTGTGCACGAGCCGCAGCCGACGTGGCCTCGGCTCGGGCGGGCTGGTAGCGCGGCGCGGTGGTTCGCCTCTTAGCCAGTCCGTCGGCGGGCCGCTGGGCTGCCGAGCGGCTGCCCCGTCGGCCTTCTCGACGCTCTCGGATGGCACGCCAGCCTGCGCCCATCGCTGGATCTGCTGAGAGAGCATGTGCGATGCCATGCTGGGTGGCCACTGCAGCGAGGGGCCTGGCGGCCTCGGTTTGCCGGCCGGCCGGCCCGGTGCGGGGAAGGCACGAGCCGCATGCGAGGGCGGCGAGTCCACCCCATCCTCCTGCTCGCGCTCGCGCATCGCTGTCCTGACTCGCGGCTCGCCGGGCCGGCCGGCACGACGGCAGAAGCTAACGCGAGGAGGTGTGACTCTCGCGTGACACGAGCGCCTGCCTCGGCAGATATCTCACGACCAGTGGCGCGGCAGGCTGGCCGCAGTCCAGAAGGCCGGTCTGCTATTGGCCTACCCGGCCATCGATGCATTCGCGCAGCAGGTCGGCGTGCCCGCAGTGGCGCGCGTACTCCTCGATCCGGCAAACCCACATCTCCCGGACGGCGATGCCCTTCCGGCCCAGCCGCGTGCCCAGATCGGGGTACCCGGCCAGCACCCGGTCGGTTGCCGCCTGCTCCTGGGCAAGGTCAGCGAAGGCGCCGTCGGCCAGCGCCTGATCCGGGACTGCTCGGTCGAAGGCGGCATCGCCCGCCCCGTACAGCTTCGGTGCCGGGTCCCCTGGCGCGATCCAGTTGCGCCAGTCCCGTTCCGCCTCGGCAAGATGACGGAGCAGGCCCAGCAGGGACATGGTCGACGGCGGCACCGACCGGCGCGCCAGCTGCCCGGCGTCCAGTTCGTCGCATTTCATCAGCAGGGTCAGCCGGTAGTTCCTCAGGTAGTCCTTCAGCGTCTCCAGCTCGCCGTCGGGACTGACCCCCTCCATGTTGCGAGGATCCTCGCTTGGGTTCACCCACATGTCGGGATAGACGGTGGCCCTGGTCCACCGCTCCGGCAGGTCGCCCACCGTGTTCACGGTGCCAGGCGGCGGCCCCGAAGGCAATCGAGTATCAGGCAGGCCGGCCGACGGCGCCGGGCGCGCGAGCGGAAAGCGGTAGCCGGTTACGCGCGGCCCGGTCGCCGGTGGCACTCTTGATCACGTGCTTGACCTGCTGATACGGGGGGCCAGGATCAGGACGCTCGATCCGGTCCCGCCGACCGCGCAAACCATCGGTATCGGGGACGGGCTGACCGCGGGCCTGTACGAGCAGATCGCCGGCAACCAGAACGCGGCCGGGCCGAAGTCCAGGGAGGCAGCCCGTGCGGGCTAGCGCCTGGGGATTCCCCATCATCGACTTCCACTGCCACCTCCCGGTGCCTGACCCGGTACCTCCGCCGACAGAGGAGGCCTACCGCTGGCAGCATGGCGAGCGCAAGCTCGCCGAGCTCAAGCGGAACTGGCGGTGGTACCAAGAACGGTGGTGGGACGACTACTCGTTCCCCTATCCGGAAGACAAGCAGCCGTCCGCCGAGATCCAGGCGGGCCGCTGGAGCGCGGAGATCGACAACGTCCAGCTCGAAGCCGTCGTGTTCGTCACCGGCGGGGGCAACAAGGTGCTCGCCGAGGCCATCGGCGACTACCCGCGCATGCTCGGGTTCGCGCACCATGACCCGTTCTCGCCCGGCGCCGCCGACGAGCTGCGCCGGGCGGTCAGCGAGGAAGGCCTCCGCGGCTACAAGGTCCTCGCGCCCGCGCTGCCTGGCGCGATCGACGACGAGGCGCTGATGCCGGTCTGGCAGGCCGCCGAGGACCTCGGCATCCCGGTCCTCGTGCACTTCGGCGTCCTGGGCGGAGGCGGCGGCACCGCGGCGCACGTCAACATCAGCCCGCTGAAGCTGCACGACGTGGCCAAGGCGTTCCCTTACACGCCGTTCGTGATCCCGCACTTCGGCTGCGGGTACCCGGGCGAGTTGCTGCAGCTCGCGTGGGCGTGCCGGAACGTGTACGTCGACAGCTCGGGCAACAACGAGTGGATCAGGTGGATGCCGTACCCGCTGACGCTGGCCGACCTCTTCCGCAAGTTCCTGGAGACCGTTGGGCCCGAGCGCATCCTGTTCGGCTCGGACTCATCGCACTTCCCGCGCGGGCTGGTCCGGGTCTACTACGACGAGCAGACCAGGATCGTCAGCCAGCTCGGCCTGTCCAACGGTGACCAGCACCTGATCTTCGCCGGCAACGCCGCCCGCCTACTCGGCATTCACGACGAAGGACCCCCGACAAACTAAGGGATTGCGGAGAGCGAGTCGTCTGGAACGGGGCGTGGGGCGCCCTGACCTGGCCGACGGGTTCGAGATCGCGGATGTCTTGGGCGAATCTGACCGCGTTCGCGACGCCGCTCGCTCCGGCGGACCGCGCGATCACCCAAGTGCGAGCGGCTAGCCAAGATGAGGCCGCCTACGACCCCGGCAAAACGCTCAGTGATCTGGCTCGTAAGTCCGCGGTTGTCTCGGCTGGCTCGCACCCCCTTGGTTGGTAATGTCATGCGGTGCGATACGACCCTTCGTTCTATGCTGGCGCGGCTGTCCACTACCGGTCGGGGAGGCCGCCCTACTCGCCCCAGCTGGAGGCTCTCCTCGCCGA
>JASHUE010000516.1:0-4490 GCA_030040195.1 Streptosporangiaceae bacterium
TCGGCGCTCGACAACGCCCAGACGCAGGCGTCAACGATCGGACCGATCCAGCAGACGCTCCAGAGCGCGCTGGGCATCAGCGTGGCCGATGCCGACATGACAAGCCTCGGGACCTACCCCACCAGCGTCAGCAGCATGCAGATATCGCGGGTCGCTCTGCTGATCCAGAACGCCCACGTCGTGACGGTGGACACGCCAGACTTCCTGAGCAGCCTGCTGACCCTGCCCGCCTCGAAGTCCTGAGCCAGCGGAGGACCGGAGTCAGGCGGTCAGGCCGAGCAGTCGCGCGATCACCATCCGCTGCACCTCTGAGGTGCCCTCGCCGATCTCGAGCACCTTGGCGTCGCGGTAGAACCTGCCCACCGGGAACTCGTTCATGAACCCGTAACCGCCGAAGATCTGCGTCGCCTCCCTGGCGTTGTCCATCGCGGCGTTCGAGCAGGTCAGCTTCGCGATCGCCGCCTGCTTCTTGAACGGTTCCCCCGCGATCAACCGCGCCACCGCGTCGTACCAGGCCAGGCGGGCGGTGTGCGCCCGCGCTTCCATGTCCGCGATCTTGAACTGGATAGCCTGGTAGTGGGCCAGCTCGTGGCCGAACGCGGCTCGCTCGTGCACGTAGCGCAGGCATTCGTCCACGCAGCCCTGGGCCAGGCCGGCCGAGAGGGCCGCGATGGCGACCCGGCCCTCATCCAGCGTCTGCAGGAACTGCGCGTAGCCGCGGCCAAGCTCGCCCAGCAGGTGGTCGGCGGGCACCCGGCAGGATGAGAACGACAGCTCCCTGGTATCAGAGGCGCACCAGCCGACCTTGGAGTACTCCGGCGCTACCGTAAAGCCGGGCGTCCCGGCCGGGATCATGATCGCCGAGATCTCTGGGCGATCGTCATGACGGCCGGTGATGGCCAGCGCCGTGACCACGGAGGTGATCGAGGTGCCCGAGTTCGTGATGAACGACTTCGAGCCGTCGACCACCCACTCCTCTCCATCCAGCCGGGCCGTGGTGCGCATCCCGCCGGGAATGTCGGAGCCACCGCCCGGCTCGGTCAGGCCAAAGGCGGCCAGCCGCTCGCCCTGGCACAATTCCGGGAGCCAGCGATTGCGCTGCGCGTCCGTCCCGAACCGGAAGATCGGCATGGCGCCCAGCGCCACCCCGGCCTCCAGAGTTATCGCGACCGACGAGTCCACCTTGGCCAGTTCGTGCAGGACCAGGCAGAAGGCCAGGTAGTCGCCGCCCATCCCCCCGTACTCCTCGGGGAACGGCAATCCGAACAAGCCGAGCTTGCCCATCCTGGCGACGATCTCGTAAGGGAACTCGCCCCGCTGGTAGTAGCCGCCGATGACCGGGGCGATGACCTCGCGGGCAAACTCCTCGACGGTGTTGCGGAGCGCCTCGTGCTCCTCATTGAGCGTGAAGCCGAACATGTCGTCGATGCTACCGGCCGCACCCCCAGGTCAGGGGGCTACCGCAGCCCGAGGCCCGCGCGAGCCCAAGCCGTGGTTATGACCCTGGCACCAACGGCCCGGCCCGGCACGTTACAGTCTCGTGCGAACGATCAGGAGTGCCCAGCCAGGCAACACAGGTCCACGGAGGACATGATGGCGACGCTAACCTGCCCTAATTGCGCGGCTGAGGTGGAGCCCGAGGACCTGATCTGCTTCACCTGCGGGACCAACCTGCCCCGGGGGAACTCGCGTGACGACACGCCATCGCCCACCACCGTGATGCAGGAGTACCTCCGGCCTGACCGCCGCAGCAGGAACATCTCGGCCGCCGTGCTCAGGCTTGCCTTTCCGACCGGGAACGTGGAGGTGCCGGCCGGGACTTCCCTGCTTCTCGGCCGTGACCCGGCGGAATCCCTGGTCGCGGCCGCCTTCTCGCAGTACGAGAACGTCTCCAGGCGTCACGCTACCGTGATCGTGGACGACGCCGGACATGCGAGCATCCGCGACGAGAACTCCACCAACGGGACGTTCGTGAATGGCGACCGGGTCCTGCCGGGCGTCGCCGTTCGCCTCGCCGACGGTGACGTGGTCAGGCTCGCCGCCGACGTCTCCGCCGACGTACTGCTGCCACGCCAGCAGCCGGACCCGGCTTCGTTTAGCCGTCCTGACCAGGACTAGGCCGGTTCGGCTCGCTCGCAAACCAGGGCTCGGGAACGTCTCCGGCGGTGAACCACGGGCGATAGGGGCTGCGGCTCGCCCATGGCTCAGCGGCAGCGGCCGGATGCCCCGCGGCGGGTCGGCCGGCGCCGGGCTCGCCGGGCTCGGATTGACCGCCGCCGGCTTGCGGCTCCGGATCATCGGTACCAGCTCCCGAGTCCCCTGGCTCTGACGGGTCATCGTGGCGGACCCAGTCGTCGGGCCACGGCGGGTGGCTGACCGACTCGTCTGGATCTGGCTCTGCCGGATCACGCTCTGCGGGATAGCCCTCCTGGGGATCGCCGTCGGCCGGGGCCAGGCGATTGTCGGCGCCGGACGGATGCCCGGCCGGAAGCCGTAACAGGCGTTCTGCCAGTCGCCCCGCATCCCGCGTTTCCGCTCGGCGGGGAACGTCGTCACGTGAGGACTCAATGTCGGGCCTGTCGGGGAACGGCATGAGGAGATTGTGCAGGAATCCCGAAGGCCGTAATGGGGACAGCACAAATCCCGCGGTCACGTGGCGGCCATCTCACCGTAACCTTGTCTTCCGTGGGGATTGGCGCAAGGGGTGATAACGCGGGCCAGGCCGGGCGAACCGCGTGATCAACCTGGACCTGAGCTGGCCGCAGGCGGCGGTCGCGGCAGTCGCGCTTGGCGGCACTTCCGTGGCCCTGCGGGTCTCCCGGCGCCCGCGCCTGGCTGGTGCCTCGGTGTTCGCCCAGGAGGCCGGCCTGCTGCTCGGCCTCTTCGCGATGTGGGACCTTGCTGGCTCGTACAGCGTCATGGGGCCCGGTGGTGCACTCGCCAGGTCCCGGTGGATATGGCACTTCGAGCGTTCGATCGGCCTGCCGAGCGAGGCCTCGCTGCAGCGAGTATTCCTGCCCCATCCGCTGCTGGTCCAGTTCTTCAATCTGTACTACGACTCCCTGCATTTCCCTGTGCTGATTACCTGCCTGGTCTGGTTGTTCGTCTGGCACAGGGATAGCTACCGCCGCTGGCGCACGACGCTCGTTGCCCTGACCGGGCTCTGCCTGCTAATCCAGCTCATCCCGGTCGCCCCGCCCCGGATGCTGCCGCAGGCCGGGATGGTCGACACCGCCGTCCTCTACCACGAGTCGGTGTACACGAGCGTGGCCGGATTCAACGCCGACCAGCTGTCGGCGATGCCGTCGGTCCACGTCGGCTGGGCCCTGCTCATCGCGGCCGCCGTCATTACGACGGCCCGTACCAGGTGGCGCTGGCTGGCCGTCCTCTACCCGATGATGACGACCATCGCGGTGGTGGTCACCGCGAACCACTTCTGGCTGGACGGCATCGTGGCCGGGCTGCTCCTGGTTATCGTGCTCACCGTCCAGGCCGCCGTCCGCCGGCTTGACCTCCGCGCGAGCGTGGTCCGCCGCCGGACCGCTCCGGCCTCGGCTGAGCCGCTTCCGGAGGCCCTGGAGGCAGTCCGCGACGACTAGTTGCGGCGGGTACGGGGGTCGTCCCCCGGCTGGCACTCAAGCTCGACCTGGGTGCGGCTTGCCGCGGCCAGGGTCGAGCTCGTCCCGGACGACCACGCCCATGCTCTTCGCCAGCACGGGCGCGAGGACAACCAGCTGGGCAGTGCTGATGATCGCGCCGCGCAGCGACTGCGAGTCGATGACGATGCCGAGCTCGGCTCCGCGCAGGTCGGTGCGGTCCATCCGAGCCCGGCTGAAGTCGGTGCGGCTGAGCTGCGAGCCGGCGAAGGCGCACTGCGTTAGCCTCGCGTCGGCGAAGTCAACGTCCCGCAGCACACACCGGTCAAAGGTCACCTCGGTCAGGCTGGTCCCGCGGAAGTTGACCGAGTCGAGCTTGCACCCGCTGAATACGACGCGCCGCAGCTCGGCACCGAACACCTGCGCCCCGGCCAGCGCGGACAGCCCGACGGTGACATCGAGCCAGTCGCTCTCGGCTAGGTTCGTGCCAGTCAGCCGGACGTCACGCATCCACACGTCGCGAAGGTTTACCCGCTGGAGCCGGCCGCCCGCCATCGACACCCGGCTGAATGCGCATTCGAGGAACTTCGCGCTCGGCGCGTTCGGCTCGCTCATGTCCAGCCCGTCGAACAGGACCGTGTCGTAGTCCTCGTGAGCCGACAGATTCCCCTCGTGCGCGATGAGGTGCGCCGCATACGGCAGGTCGGCTAGCTCAGGCAAGTCAGGCACTGGCGCTCCGCTTCGTATTTGTCCCTCGCCACCGGGCCGGCTCACTCGGCTTCGAGTTCGGGCTCGCCGCGAAGGAAGCGTTGCACGTCGCGCGCTTCGGCGGCGAGTCCGGCATCGGCTCCGGCCGATAGCCCCGCGAACGGGTCAAGCACGACCTGCCCCGCC
>JASHUE010000517.1:0-8257 GCA_030040195.1 Streptosporangiaceae bacterium
GCCAGGACAAAACGATGTTGAGGCCCGTGAGGCCCCCGGCGTAGGCTCGGCTGGCCCGGAGACCTGGTCAGCTAGGTGCGCGGCCGCGGCTCATCCTCGTCCTGAATACCTGCGACATGTCACCGTCCGCTGATGGCTAAGACCGATGCGGCGCAGTGCAAGGGAGGCAACGTGCAGCGCACAGTTCACACCCGAGACGGCCGGACGCTGGCTGTCGAAGACTACGGCGATCCCGCTAGTCGGCCGGTCCTAGTCCACATGGGCACGCCGAATTCCAGGCACCTTTACGGGCGGAATGTGAGGGACGCCGCCGAGCGCGGACTGCGGCTGATCGGCTACGACAGGCCAGGCTACGGGGAGTCCTCGCCCCAGCCGGGACGCACTGTCGCCAGTTGCGCCGACGATGTCCGCACGATCTGCGCTGAGCTCGGCATCGATCGATTGGCGACGTGGGGCATCTCGGGCGGCGGTCCGCATGTGCTCGCGTGCGCCGCCCTGCTCCCGGATCTGGTTTCTGCTGTCGCCTCGCTTGCCTCGCCGGCCCCATACGGTGCCGAGGGCCTTGATTATTTCGCCGGCATGGGCCAGGTCAATATCGATGACACTCGCCTGTTCCTTACTGATGAGGCTGCGGCCAGGGTAAAGATGGATAAGGACCGGGACGAAATCCTGGCGACGTCGCCGGACGATGCGGCCAGGGGGATTGAATCGCTCCTCACGCCGACAGATTCGGCGGTCCTGCGCGGCGAGCTGGCTGAGTACCTGGTGTCCTCTGAGCAAGACGGACTGGCGCCTGGCAGCGAGGGATGGTGGGAGGACAATTGCATGGTCGGGCCGTGGGGATTTGACCTCGCCGACATCTGTGTTCCGGTCCTGCTGCTGCATGGCAGGCAGGACATGTTCGTGCCGTTCGGCCACGGCGAATGGCTGGCCAAGCACATTCCCGGCGTCGAGGCCCGGCTGCTCGACGATGATGGGCACCTGACGCTGATGCAAGATCGCATACCCGAGGTACATGCCTGGCTGTCACAACACCCATAGCGCGCCAGCCTGCCTTCAGGCGGCCCGTAGCGGCCTGCGCCGCGAGCCGGCACGGCGAGCTCACGCGGGCAAATGCGGCACGGCCTCGCCTCGCCGCCGAGGCTGTCGGCAAATCGCTGCAGCTCTTCGCGCGTACCGCAGACCTTCGAGTACTCGCCCATGAAGGTGGACCCGCGGGCCGGCCGACCGCCGATCGTCTTACAGGTCGCACGGTGGAGCACCAGGTAGGCGCTCGATGGCGTGCGATAATTGTTGATCGCGAATCCATCAGGTTCGTCAGTCAGCCATCGCTGATAGCCAGCATCATCGTCCACGAAATGCTGCATACGGCCATGATGTCCTTGCGGCGAAGACATCGCTATCCGAACCAGCGGCAGCTACCTAGGGCAACAGACTCAGCCACCGCACTCTCATCAGCGCGAGCAGGTCTACGCGTCGCGTGCCCAGTCGGCCGATGTGGCCCGTCGCGAGACGTGACTAGTTCACTCTGAAACTAGCTACTGCTTGTTCATCACTAGGCCAGGGTTGTGCGGTCTGCCACACTTCAAGCGGCGATCGCTGCCGGGTGCGTCGGCCTGGGTGCCCGGTGACGCTGGGTAGTTAGGGCGAGGTAACGCGCTGGGGCGGTGTGAGGGACCTGATGAGTCGTCTGTTCGCAGTCAGGCTCGGCTCGAGGGCCAGGAAGGCTCGCCCGGCCGGAGACGCTGGGAACGCCGCGAGTGCAAGGGATCAGACGGCAGAGCTGCTGCGAATGCGGGAACGAATTCTCGGTGCTGAACATCCGCGCACCTTGATGGCTCGGCACAACCTGGCTTACTGGACGGGGAAGGCGGGCGACGTCGCCACGGCCCGCGACCAGTTCGCGGCCCTGCTGCCGGTGCGGGAGCGAGTGTCCGGCGCCGAACACCCCGATACCCTGACGGCCCGGCACAACCTGGCCAGATGGACCGGTGAGGCCGGGGACGTGACTGCGGCGGTGGAGCAATATAAGGCGCTCCTGCCGGTGCGTGAGCGGGTGACCGGAGCGGAAGACTCGGGCACCCTGACAACCCGGCACAACCTGGCTTACTGGACAGGGAAGGCGGGGGACGTCGCCACCGCCCGCGACCAGTTCGCGGCTCTGCTGCCGGTGCGGGAGCGAGTGTCCGGCGCCGAACACCCGGACACCTTGCTCGGCCGGCACAACCTGGCTTACTGGACCGGGAAGGCCGGGGATGCCGGCGCCGCACGCGACCAGTTCGCGGCCCTGCTGCCGGTGCGGGAGCGAGTGTCCGGCGCCGAACACCCGGACACCTTGCTCGCCCGGCACAACCTGGCTTACTGGACCGGGAAGGCCGGGGACGTCGGCGCCGCCCGCGACCAGTTCGCGGCCCTCCTGCCGATCCAGCAAAGGGTGATCGGCCATGAGCACCCGGACACCCTCACCACCCGATATCAGCTCGCCAATTCGACCGGGGAGGCTGGTGATCCGGCCGGCGCCCGTGATCAGCTCACCACGCTAGTGCCGATGCGCGAGCGAGTTTCCGGCGTCGAGCACCCCGACACCCTGACCACCCGGGCCAGCCTCGCCCGATGGACCCGTGTGGCCCAGGGCCCGGCTTGAACTAGCTAGTGCATGTTTAGCCGCAAAATGGCTATTCGGCAGTGATCCTGACCTGCGTGACTCCGGCTTCTCACTGCCTGCCGTGCACCGGCTATCGCGCCGAGCCGGGGCGACCGAGACCATCAGGTACCGTTGCATGCGCATCAGAAAGGTCGAGGGCAGGCGGGCCGTGCGACGTTGTGCCTGGGGTCGGCGCGACTCAACCGCGCAGCTACGACGCGACCGCTTGTTGCATGCCGCCGCGTCTCTCTGGCCTCCAGCACTCTGGTTACCCCGCGACTCCTCAACCAAGGGCATTGACATGGCTCTTGGGCGGCTTGGCGCCGGCCTACACTGCCCGGCCTCGCCGCCGACGCCGCCGCGCTCGCCCGCGGACTCAGCGAACGACCGGCGCACCTGGGCCGGTATCGGTGTCGGTGGGATGGTCGCCCAGGTCGCCGCACTCGACCGCCCGGACGTCATCCTCGGGGTTTTGCGCGCCCAGGCCGGCAAGATGGCGGAGGAAAACCACTTCCGCTCGCACGTCACCGGGTCGGTCCGCTTGTCGTTCACGCCGAGGCCCGGTACGCGCGCTCTCGTGGTCACCGGGTGTAAATGCGACTACCGCCCACGAACCAGCCTGAGAGCCTGCAGCCGAAGTGCTGCTGAGCCACCCGACCTGGATGACGGACGGTCCTCGCCGGTTACCGCCTGCAAGAGCCGCATCTGCAATCCCTGACAAGGCACCGCGTGAGCTGGCTGGTTCAGTTGTGCTCGCCGACGGGTCGGCGGATGCTTGGCGAGTGACGAGAGACCCAGTCCTGCTCAACGCTGAGGCGCGATAAGAGACCTCAGGGCATTGAGCAACTTGCGGTTCGGCAAATAGGTCGCCAGGCCGAGCCAGCGGCCGTCGTTGATGAAAGCAACCTGTGGGTTCGCCTGCTCGCCATAAAGAACCTCGATGTAGGTGTCTACGGCGGGCAGCATTGGCTCCGCGTACCTCGAGGCTTTCCAACCCTTACTCACGCGGAAAACATGCTCGATCAAGACGGGCTGGCCCCTCCTAGGAACAAAGCGCGCGTGATCGTCCGTCACAGATAGCGTCCCGGTTAACCTGTGCTTGTAGGCAGTCCAAGAGGGGCGCGGCGGGACCGTCTGGAACCAGACGCGGAAGGTTTCAGTCATTGGCCTTCACCATTCTCCGTTCCAGCGGCATACCCGCCAAAGCTGGGTACACCGGACATGACCATATCCCCTTCCGCCCGCCCCCGGCCCTCGATCAAAGCACGCTTCTGCCGCGGACGGCGCGCGTGGCAGGAACGACGATCTTACCGACGAGCGGCCTAAGGCGGTCTTGGGCTAGCGTCCCGGTAAGCCCCTGCCCTCGATATTCTCCAGAAGGTTGCGGTACGCCGCGTCTGGTGTCATGCCCACACCGATCTCGTCCGAGTGCTCCTCGTAGTAGCGCGAGGCGAAGACATCGCCCGCGTTCCACTCGATCGGGAGTTTGTCGGGATGCCGGGCGAAAGCCACCCACGGCCCGCCCTCGTAGACGCCGCCGTACCGAGCAGACACGATCGTGACCGGATGGAGCCGTCCCAGAGAGTTGCTGTGCGCCACCCGCAAAGTATGACGCCTAATACGCACGCTCATCAGCGTGAGACGGTTTGCGTCAAGCTGTGGCCGGTGCCTCGTCCGTCGTCTCTCCCTGCATAGCGGTCACGGGGTTGGTCCCTGCAGCGCGTGATCGGGCTGATGAGACGACGGACGGGGCTGCCCATGATGAGCGTCGAGATCACCTTGGTGTCTCAATGCCGCGGAGGGCTCGCCCCGGCCGTCGGCTTGATGGCCGCCTGCCGGGTCAGGCGGCTATCGCCGTCGGCGTACGTGTGGTGCCGTGCGCTGCGAGCAGCGGATCCCAGGCCTGCCCGCTGTTGATGACAGCGTGCAGTTGCCGCAGGATCGCCGCAGCGATGACGGTCTGCGCCTGTGTGGGGGTAAGCCTGTTCTGCTCCCGGCTGGTCAGGTACTGATAGCGGGCCCGGTAGACCGGGTTGGCGCGCTGGGCTCCCCAGACGGCCCTCCACGCGGCCAGCCGCAGCCCGGGTCGTCCCTGCCCGGTCAGCCTGGTCCGGCCTGAGAAGGCGCCGGACAGTTTCTCCCGCGGCGCCAGCCCGGCGTGCTTGACGACGGCCCGGCCGGTGGCAAACCGCCGGAGGTTACCGGTCTCGGCCAGGATCGCCGCTGCGCCGACGGCGGACAGGCCGGTGATCGAGGTGACCAGGCCGGTCAGCCTGAGCTCATCCAGGACCGCGGTCATCCGCTGCTCGGCCTGGCTGATCCGGTCGTGGGTGAGCTGCCAGTCTTCCAGCAGAAACGTGATCCTCTCGAACGCGCCGGGCCGGTGCGCGATGACGCCGGCCCGATCGGCGAGTGCGGCAAAGACATTGCGGACGATGCGCAGGCAGGGCTTCTGCTTGCCGCGGCGAGTCACCTCCCGGCGGACTGCGTGCTCGAACCGCGCCGCCCCAAGCCGCCGGGTCCGGGCCAGGTCCCCGCCGTCCCGGCCGGCGACCACTGCCAGCGCCGCTATCCAGGTAACCGACCGGAACGGCTGCCTGGCCGCATCGAGGGCAGCGGGCCAGGCGCACTCCAGCAGATCCCGCATCTGCTGAACCTGGCTGCCGACCTCGGTGAGCAACTGCTCGCGGCGCACCCCCAGGTGCCGCAGCCGTGCCCAGGTCTCATCGACCGGCTCGGGAACATAACACCGCAGCTGCGCGGTCAGGCGGGCGATCAGCACCGCGTCCTTGTCATCGGTCTTGTCGAAAGTCAGGTCCTCTGTCCGCCGCGACCACGACGTGACGACCGGCTGCACGCACACGAACGGCATCACCCGATCGGTCGCCAGCTGCCACAGGACCTGCCACCGGTGGCCGGTCGGCTCGCACGACACAGTTAACCCGGCCCATCCATCAGCTGCCGCCCGCCCGGCAGCCCAGTCCAGCGCCGAGCCCAGATCCCAGGCCCGGCACCGGAACGTACGCCGCGCAATCACCCTCGAGTCGTGATCAGTCACCACGACCATCTGCTTGCTGCCCGCCAGGTCAATCCCGGCGATCGCGTTGGTCACCGGCACCAGAGCCCGCAGCCGCTCCAGCCGGGCGTTGCGATTGCGGTCACCTCGAGACACGCCACTACCGTTGGCCATGAACGTCCTCCTGATTGCATGGGACACCAAGCCCGCAGCGCATCAGGGGGACGTTCCTACGTCACCAACCGACATGCAGAACGTGTTTCTATGCCGCTCCTCGTGCGTGACTCGCGCTTCCTCGCCGGGCGGCGAGTTCAGATCGTGGCTACCCGTGACGCCGGGCCCGCGACTGTTTCGGCGACCTGCCGACACCCGGCGGGAATGTTCAGCCGAACAGTCTTACCATTGGTACCCGGCCCGCGATACCGGAGCTGGCTGTAAAGCCAGCCACGACGGAAGTCCGCAAACCACGCGGCCTCTAGCGGCGCCTGGGTGATCGTCTTGTGCAGGAACGGCCTGGAGATCCGGCAGGACAGCAGCTGCCGCTGGCTGGTGATCGCAATGACCAGCACGGATCTGGTCCACCACGATGCTGACAGGACGACACCCGCTGATCCGCACAATGCAATGTCCGCGGCATACAGGCCCGGCAGTCCCAGTATGAATGGCATCACCAGCAGAATGGCGAACAGTTCGCTTGCTACGATCCACCAGTTCATCGACCAGCCGGTCAGGCCCCAGAGCCGGAAAGTAATCTGATCTCCCGGTGCGACAAGCTGTTCCAGTTGGCGGAAAGCCCCAGGGTATGGCTCGGCTGTCCTGGCCATCTTGACCTCGCAACTGCCCGTCGGCCCGGCACGCTCGCCTTGAGCGTAGTCGCTCGTGCGCGCAGGAACCAGGGCCAGCACTTACCTGGGGGCAGGCCCAGAACTGATACGGGCCCGCAGTGTTAGCGGGAGCAGGCGCACTTACTATGCCGCTGGTCGAGATGGAGTTCCCGCCTCGCCACTGGTGCCGGGCTCACGTGAACCGCGCCCACGTACTCTCCGGGGGCCGGCGCTTCCGTGTGGCCCGTCCAGGACCCTCAGCCGCGTCGAGGCGGTTATCCCGGGATTGCGGTTCCTGGCTGTGGCGGTGCGAGCGGTGGCGGGTAGCGCTTGCGGAGCTTTGCCTCGAGCGTGCAGTCGAGGTCAGCCGTATCGTCTGCCTGAATTCCGCGAGCAGGGCGTCCAGGTCCGGTGTCGGACCGGGGCTGGCTGCGGTCGGCAGATTTTCTTCACGAATTGTGGCCCCGCCTTGGTGGTGGTGACTTTGCGGCGGTGGTGGGGCGGCGTCTCGTCACGAATTCTGGCCCCACCCTGGTTCTGATCTTCGCGTCGGTGTCGCCGGCGCACGGAATTCCAAGCCGGTCTCTTCCTTAACCTCCCGGCTGATCGTGTCCTCCGGCTGCTCGCCGGGGATCCTCAGAGATGGGGCCACATCCCGCTCCTGAGAATCGAACTCCGGATGGTTCACTTGTCAGCACATTGACGATTTTCCTGGCGAGTCTGAATTGGCTTGTCAGAATCTCTATCAGTAGTGTTAGTTGGTTGCGGAGCCTGGCCAACCATCGGCCGGTCACCCTGGGCCAGGCGAGAACGTTTCCTGGAGGTCACGATGGCGCTGGACGCTTCGCTGATACTTGGCTCGCCGCAGCTTGCCGGGGTGAAGGTGAATCACAAGGGCATGGCTGCAGGGGCAGCCGGCGGGCTCGTCGGCACCGTGGCCGCCGCGGTCGTGAGCGGCCGGGGGGATCGGGCCTCGGACAGGACGCCCGCTTTCGGCCGGCTCGCGTTCCTGGCGGTCACTGACGACGAGCTCGCCCTGGTAGGGCTCAAGTCAGGCGCGTTAAGCGTGAGAATGGGCGACGTCATCGAGCGCGTCCCGCGCGGCCATGTGAGCTCGGCAGAGTTAGGACGCGGCCTACCCGCCTCGCTGACTATCGCATTCCGCGATGGCGGGATCTGGCGGCTCGAGGTCCCGCCGCCCAACAAGAAGCAGGCCGAGTCCGTCGTAAGAGTGCTCAGCGGCTAACTCAGCCGACCCGGCGGTTATCGCCTGCGTTCTAGTTCGCCGAGGATGCCTGTCCCGCGCCCGTCCGCGCGGTCGGCCAAACGTCGGCGGTTTACCGAGCTGCGGTGCGCGGGGCTGGAGCATCGTGGCGCGGCGCGCGAAGTCGGGGTCTCGCGGCCAATGCGTCTGAACGCCGCCAGCCCGGGTCCGCCGACCCGAGGGTGAGATCAAGTCGGCCCTCGGACGCTGACCATTTGCTTATATTTGCGAGCTTTGGACTCACTATCGCTTGCACGAGGTTCCTCCCCGGATGGTAGATGAGCCGCAGGCCGGGCCTGCGGTATGCCGTGGCTATGTCGGGCGCATCGGCGTCCCGTAGGTGATGTCCGCGCACTCGTCGATGACCGCCTGGATATGGTGGCGACTGAGAGCTGCCGTGCCTGGGGTGACCTGGCGCAACCCTGCCTCGGCGGCCAGCTGCTGGGCCTCAGCCTCGGCGATCCACTTGCCGATCTCCTCGGGGTCGCCGCCGGCGTCGAGCACGGCCC
>JASHUE010000518.1:0-9363 GCA_030040195.1 Streptosporangiaceae bacterium
GTGGTCATCCACCACGAGAAGTGAGTGGACCGCCAGACCCGGCGCAGGCACGTGTCCGAGTACTGGTCGGCCAGGTCTGGCTGGCCGAGAGCCAGGTCGGCCAGGGCCGGCGCCAGGTAGGCGATGTCCGCGAGCGCCAGGTTGAGTCCTTTGGCCCCGGTCGGCGGCACAATGTGGGCCGCATCGCCGGCCAGGAACAGCCGGCCATAGCGCATCGGGGCAGCGACGAAGCTGCGCATGGGCGTGATGCTCTTGTCCAGCACGGGGCCCTGCTTGAGCTCCCAGCCGGGTAGCGCGAACCGCTCGGACAGCTCGTCCCAGATGCGCTGGTCGGGCCAGTCCTCGATGTCCTCATCCGGGTTGACCTGCAGGTAGAGCCGGCTGATGGTGGGCCCGCGCAGGCTGTGCAGAGCGAAGCCGCGCGGATGATGGGCGTAGATGAGTTCGTCGGTGGACGGCGGGACGTCGGCGAGGATGCCGAGCCAGGCGTACGGGTAGTCCCGCTCGGTGACGGTCTGGACGGCCGGCGGGATGGCCGGCCGGCAGATGCCGTGGAAGCCATCGCAGCCGGCGATGGCGTCGCAGATCACCTCGCGCCGGGTACCGTCCCTGGTGGTGTACCGCAGCTTCGGTAGGTCGGTGTCCAGGTCGGCGACCACGGTGCCCGACACCTCGAACTCGATCGCCTCGGGACCCGCGTCGGCCAGGCGCCGGGCGATGATGTCCTTGACCACCTCGGTTTGCGCGTACACGGTGACGGTGCGCCCGCCGGTGAGCTCACGGAAATTGATGTGCCGTCGCTCGCCGGCAAACTGCAGGTAGATGCCGCCGTGCTCGATGCCCTGCCGGTCCAGGCGGCCGGCCAGGCCAGCCGCGCGCAGCAGCCGGACGCTGCCGTCCTCCAGCACCCCGGCCCGCTGACGTGCTTCGCAGTACGCACGGCTGCGGATCTCGATCAGCACCGACTCGATGCCGCGCCGCGCCAGCAGATGAGAGAGCAGCAGCCCGGCCGGGCCGGCCCCGACGATGCCTACCTGAGTACGCATATGTCCTGCGGATGCAGTGTGTCCGGTGCCGCGCCCGGTCAGAACGGGTAGGGCGCGATGTCGCCCCTGAGCGTCACCCAGCGCGTGTCGGTGAAGGCGTCCAGGTTAGCGGTACCGCCGAACCGCGCGCCGGTACCGGACGCGCGGATCCCGCCGAACGGCGTGTTCGGCGAGTCATCGACCGTCTGGTCGTTGATGTGCACGATGCCGGTGGGGATCTTCCTGGCGAGTTCGAGACCGCGCATCACGTTGCTCGTCAGGATGCCGAGCGACAGCCCGTACTCGGAGTCGGCCGCGAGCTTGGCCGCCTCGTCCGCGGTCGCGAACCGCACCACCGGGGCGACTGGACCGAACACCTCGCTGGCGTAGGCCGGCATGGCCGGGGCCACCTCGGCCAGCACGGTCGGCTTGTAGAACAGGCCCTCGTACGTCCCGCCCGCGGCCAGCCGGGCGCCGGCGTCGACGCTGCCCGTCACCAGCGCGTGCACCTTGTCGCGCTGCCGCTCATCGATGATGGGGCCGAGCGCGACCTGGCCGGAGGCCGGGTCCCCGACCGGCAGGTGGCTGGCCTTGTCGGCGAGCCTGGCGACGTAGTCGTCGTAGACCGACTCCTGGACGAGGTGCCTGCCGGTGGTCATGCAGATCTGTCCCTGGTGCAGGAAAGAGCCCCAGGCACCGGCCGAGGCGGCCAGGTCGAGATCGGCATCGTCGAGCACGATGAGCGCGGAGTTGCCGCCAAGCTCGAGGTGCACGCGCTTGAGGTGCTGACCTGCCAGCGCCCCGACCTTCCGGCCGGCGGCCGTCGACCCGGTAAAGGAGACCACGCCGATGTTGCGGTCGGTGACCACCGCCTCGCCCGCCTCGGGCCCGCCCGGCAGCACATGCAGCAACCCCTCAGGCAGGCCGGCTTCCTCGAAGATCCTGGCTAGCACGACGCCGCCGCAGACGGCGGTCCTCGGGTCCGGCTTCAGCACGACCGCGTTGCCCAGGGCCAGGGCGGGCGCTACGGAGCGGATCGCGAGGATCTGCGGGAAATTGAACGGCGATATGACGCCGACGACGCCGACGGGAACTCGCTCGGCGAAACTCAGGTGGGGTTGCTCGCTGGGCAGCAGGTCGCCGTAGGGCCGCGACGGCAGGGTCGCAGCCTCGAAGACCTCCTCGGTTGCGACGTGGGTCTCGAATTGCGCCGCGGGCGGGATCTTGCCGCCCTCCCGGACGCTCCAGTCCTCGATCTCGGCCGCGTTCGTGAGCCAGATGTCGCCGGCCTTGCGCAGGATCGCCGCCCGCTGCGTGTACGGCAGCGCGGCCCAGGCGGGCTGGGCGGCAGCCGCGGCCGCGGCGGCCGCCGAGATGTCGGCCGGCAAGGCGATGCCGACCTGGCCTAGTTCGGCGCCGGTGGCCGGCTCGATGACCGGAGCCTGCCCGCCGCTTGCCTCCCTCCAGCCGCCGGAGTAGACCTTGCCGCGCCAGATCGCGCTGTCCAGAAGGGTCACCGAGCGCTCCTTTGACTTGAGGGCGGCCGTCCGCGAGACTCCGGGCACGGCCCGGAGCAAAACCGGCTTGTGCGCTGCACGAACAGCAGTTACGTCTTCGAACATTGGCAAATCTAGGTGGCTGGCTCGGCGAGTGTCAACGGGCTGTGCCGAGGGCCAGCACGCAGCGCAACACGATCATGCTTACTGGCGAGGGTGCCGGCCTGGACCTTGATCCGCCTGAGGCAGCACCTGCGCCAGTGCGTCAGGCGATGCCCAGGGGGACGCAGCCGCGCCATGAGGTGAGTTACGGGCGACTGCCGGGTTCGCTGGCCGGGTGCGCGCGGCCTCCAGGCCCGATGCCGGAGAGCTGCCGGGCGGGCCTGCCCCGGCCTGGGCCGACCGGGAACGTCGTCTGCTGGGGCTGATCAGGGCTGATGCCGATAGCTGCGCCGTCAGCAGGCACAAGCCTGCCGGGGCGTACCAGGGCCGACCGTGCAGCCGACGCGGGTGCGCCCCGGCAGGGAAGCAACGGTTAGGCGCTGGCGGACTTCTTGTTCATCCACCAGGCACCGGCGAACAGCGCCACGGCGACCACGATCGCGACGATCGCGTGCAACGGATGCGTCGCGTTCTTGCTGTGGGCGCTGCTGTACAGCGTGATCGCCTTCGGCAGGTTCTTCACAACCAGGTTAATGATCCCGTACACGAGAGCCAGCACGCCGACCACGGCCAGCGTGATGACGACTGGGCGCTTACCGGACGCGCCGGAACCGGAAACGCTTGCAGAACTCACTTCGTCCTCCTAGGGGAGCCGGATGCCTCCGACCACAACCCGCGGAGGCCGGTAACCGGCGAATGATGTACCAGCGGCACAGTACTCCTGGCTCCGCCCGCTGGGATACGGAGCAAAGAGAATAAAAGTAAAAACTTGGCGGAGTTGGGCTTGCTTTCCTGGTCAGAGCCTATCTAACGTATGCGCTCACGCCGAGCGCGGAGGAAGTCCTTCACGACATACTCCCCCAGACTATCCGGCATCGCCCGTAGCACCCTGCCCCCGTTACGTCTCGCCACCTCGTCCACGAACGACGTCAGCCGTTCGTCGTCGGCCAGCATGAAAACGTTCAGCGTCGCCCGCCGCCTGGTCATCTTGTCCACCTCGGCCAGCGTGAGCTCGAGCGTCTCCGGGGAAGGCGGCCAGTCGAACCAGAACCGGCCGTCGCGGCGGAGGTGCGCCGTCGGCTCGCCGTCTGTGATGATCATCACAACCGGGTTGTGCTCGGGGCGGCGGTCCAGGAACCGGCCGGCCAGCACGAGCGCGTGGTGCAGGTTCGTGCCCTGCACCATGTCCCAGCTCAGCCCGGCAAGCTCGGTCTCACGCAGCTCGCGTGCATAGTTAGAGAAGCCGATGACCTGAATGGCGTCCTGCGGGTACTGGGTCCGGATCAGGGCATGCAGCGCGAGCGCGGTCTGCTTGGCGGCGCCCCAGGTGCCGCGCAGCGCCATCGAGTAGGACAGGTCAACCAGCAGGCAGACCGCCGCGGAGGCCCGCCGGTCGGTCTCCGCGACCTCGAAGTCGCTGACCGACAACTGCACGCGCGGAAGCCTGGCAGGCACCTGGCCCGCCGCGGCCCGGCCGATGGGCGGAGCCGCCTGCCGGATCAGCGCGTTCCGTACGGTCGCGGCGGCGTCGATGGCCTGCTCGTCGCCGAACCGCCAGGGCCGGGTACTGCCGGTGAACTCCCCGGCCTGGCCCGCGTCGCGCTGCTCGTGCTCGCCCGCACCGCCCTCGGGCAGCTGGGCGAACACCTTCTTCAGGGCGGTCTGCCCGAGCCTGCGCACGGCCTTCGGGGTGAGTTCCAGCTTGCCGTCGGACCGCTGCAGGTAGCCCTGCCGCTCAAGCTCAAGCTCGATCTGCCTGAGCGCCTCCATATCGTCGACGGCCTGGCGGCCGAGCGCCCGGCGGACCGCTTCCTCGTCGATGTCATCCAGCCGGGCGCCCGCGTAGTCCTGGCGCAGCGCATCCTCCAGGTCCGCCAGGTCGGCCAGTTCGGCGAGCGCGGACGTGGCGTCGCTGAGTCCGAGCGGCTCGCTGCCGGTCATTCTGGGCTGCGGGTAGCCGGAATCCATGTCCGGCCGCCGGCTGCGCAGCGCATCGGCCAGCCTGCCCATCTCGGCGGCCAGGCCCGCGTCCTCCAGCGCCTGCGCCATCAGCCCGGCCAGCTCGTCCCGCTGCTCATCGGTGAGCGAATCCAGCAGGCGCTGGGCGGCGGCCATCCGCCGTACCAAGCTGTCCACGAGCTCTTCGAGGTTGGCCGGAGAGTCGGGGAACATGTCGCCGTAGCGGTCCATGAAGTTGTCGAAGTCCTGCTGGGTGTGCTCGCCGCGGGCGTCGGCCTCGAGCATGTCGGCCAGCTCGGACATCATGTCCTTGACCCGCTGCAGGGCCTGCGGGTCCTGGTTCGCGAGTGTCTGCCGCATGCCGCGGAACTGCGAGTCGAGCACCTCGCGCCGTAGCAGTGACTTCAGCTCCTCGAAGGTCTCCCGCGCGGCGCGCGACTTCCAGTCGTAGTCGGCCAGCTGCCGGATGGCCTGCGCCGTGTCGGACGGCAAGGCGTCCAGCTCGGCCTCGCGCAGCCTCGCTTCGTCTGACGGGTCAGGGAACAGCTCAGCCCGCTCCTGGCCGATGGCCGTGTCCAGCAGCGCGCGAACCTGATCGAGGATGCCATCCAGGCGGCCGCGGCTGCGGATCTCGCGCTGCTGGTCGCGCACCCGGCGCAGCAGGTCGTCCAGCCCTCGACGGCCCGGCATGCCACGCCGCAGCAGCTCGCGCAGGGCGTTGGCCGGATCCGCCCCGTCAAGGACGGACTCGCCCAGCGCGTCAACTGCGCCGCGTACGTCATAGGGCGGCGCGAGCGGATCTGGCCCGTCGTGATACGGCCCGTAGCGGTAGCCGCCTGGCACGATTGATCGCCTCCCGTCCGCGGGTCAGGTCCGGTAGATGGTGCCGCCGTCCATCGTCTCCTTCGAAAGCCTGCGCATCAGGTACAAGCCTTCGAGCGCGAACTCCAGCGCAGCCGCGGCCTGGCCGAAGGACTCGGCTCCTGTCATCCGCAGCCGCTCCATGATCTTGGCTAGTCCCGGCACCTCGCCGATGCGGCGCAGCAAGTCCGCGGCCGGCACCAGATCACCGGTCTCCACCATCCCGCCGTCGTTGAACCTGGCCAGCAGGCCAGTCAGGTCGGCATTGCCGAGCGCGGCCCGGAACGTGTCGCTGGTTGCCCGCCGTAGCAGGTGCTCAAGCACCTCCTGCTCCCGGCCTTCCTCGCTGACCTCGAACTCGACCTTGCCCCGCAGCGTGCTGATGACAGCCGGGAGATCGCACACGCGCGCCACCGGCTGCTCCTCGCTGCTGATGGCGGCGCGCCGGACCGCGGATGCCGCGACCGCCTCGGCCGCGGCAATGGCAAACCGTGCGGACACACCCGACCGCGAGTCAACCGCGGGGGACGCACGCACGAGCCGGGTGAACCTGGCGATGACCTCCACCAGGTGCGCGGGTAGCACGGCCCCGGGATCGGTGTCCTGCCAGGCCAGCTGGGCCTCCTGGTGAACGAGGTCGAGCTCGGCGTCGAGCGTGAGCGGGTAGTGGGTGCGGATCTCGGCGCCGAACCGGTCCTTCAGCGGAGTGATGATCCGGCCCCGGTTGGTGTAGTCCTCCGGGTTAGCGCTGGCGATCAGGACAATGTCGAGCGGCAGCCGCAGCGAATAACCGCGAACCCCGAGGTCGCGCTCCTCGAGCACATTCAGCAAGGACACCTGGATCCGCTCGGCCAGGTCGGGGAGCTCGTTCAGGCTGAAGATTCCGCGGTTAGTTCGCGGGACCAGGCCGTAGTGGATGGTCTCGGGGTCGCCGAGGGTCCGGCCCTCGGCCACCTTCACCGGGTCAATGTCGCCGATCAAGTCGCCCACGCTGGTGTCGGGAGTCGCGAGCTTCTCCCCGTAGCGGTCATCGCGAGCCCGCCAGCTGATGGGGAGCTCGTCGCCGAGTTGGGCGACCAGCCGGTGACAGCGGGCACAGGCCGGCGCGTACGGATGATCGTTGATCTCGCAGCCGTCAATGGCCGGCGTCCACTCGTCGAGCAGCCCGGTCATGGTCCGGATCAGCCGAGTCTTGCCCTGACCGCGCTCGCCAAGCAGGATCACGTCATGCCCGGCGATGATCGCACGCTCTAGGTGCGGCAGGACGGTCTGGCCAAACCCCACGATGCCGGGGAAGGCGTTCTCACCGGCCCTCAGCCGATCGAGCAGGTTATGCCTGAGCTCTTCCTTCACAGTGCGAAGCTGGTGTCCGCTGGCCCTTAGCTCACCGAGTGTGCGGGCCGCTGGGGGCTCAGACGCGGGCGGCTGGGCAGATGCTGGCTGGTGCCGAGTCGTAGGCTGCACCATTCGACACTATGTCGATGGGGGGCTTGTTCGCATCTTGGGAGGCGTGCAATGGACGATTCGCGGCCGGTGCTGGCCGTGGACATCGGCGGCACCAAGTTGGCCGTGGGGCTGGTCGAGCCAGCCGGCCGTGTCCTTACCTGGTCCCAGGTGCCGACCCCGGTGGGCATTGACGCCGAGCAACTGTGGCGGACTCTGGACGCGCTGCTGACGAAGGTCATGGACGGGGCGGAGATTAGCCCTGACGGCCTCGCAGGCTGCGGATGCGGGTGCGGCGGCCCGATGGAGTGGCCATCAGGAGTCGTCTCGCCGCTCAACATCCCGGCCTGGCGCGCCTTCCCGCTGCGGGGCCGGCTGGTCGAGCGGCTGCCCGGCATCCCGGTGCGCGTGCACAACGACGCGATCTGCCTGGTGGCGGGCGAGCACTGGCGAGGCGCGGGCCGCGGCCGCGACAACGTGCTTGGCATGGTGGTTTCGACCGGTGTCGGCGGCGGGCTGGTGCTGGACGGGCGCCTGATCGCCGGCGCCTCGGGCAACGCCGGTCACATCGGGCACGTTGTCGTCGACCCCGATACGGGGCCGATGTGCGCGTGCGGCGGGCGCGGCTGCCTGGAGGCGATCGCCAGGGGCCCTGGCCTGGTCGCGTGGGCGCAGGCCGAGGGCTGGCGGCCCGACCAGAAGGACGCGACCGCCAAGGAACTCGCTGATGATGGCGCCCTCGGCCACCCGGTCGGGATTGCCGCGATGCGACGGGCCGGCCGGGCGCTGGGCATCGCGATCGCTTCCGCGGCGGCGCTGTGCGACCTGGAAGTCGTTTCGGTGGGCGGCGGTCTGTCGCAGGCCGGGCCGCTGCTGTTCGATCCGCTCGGGGAGGCGCTCCGCGCGCACGCGCGGCTCGAGTTCACCAGGGATGTCACCGTGGTCCCGGCCGCTCTCGGGCAGAGCGCCGGGCTGGTAGGGGCGGCGGCGCTGTTGTTCGCCGCCGACCGGTACTGGGCCGTCGGCTGAAGCGGCTCCGGCTGCCACTGGCCGGCCGCGGAAGTGCGACAATTCAGGCGTGACGTCTACACCTCTCCAGGTCGGACCCGATGATGTGCTCTCGGCCCGCGAGGTGCTGCGGCCGGTCGTACGGCAGACCCCGCTGCTCGAGTCCAGCGCGCTGTCCGCGCTGCTCGGCGGTCCGGTCTTCCTGAAGTGCGAGAACCTGCAGCGCGGTGGCTCGTTCAAGGTCCGCGGCGCTTACGTGCGGATCGCGCGGCTGACCGAGGCGGAGCGGGCCCGCGGCGTGATCGCGGCGAGCGCCGGGAATCATGCCCAGGGTGTCGCGCTGGCGGCAGCCTCGCTGGGCGCGCACGCCACGGTGGTGATGCCGGCGGGGGCCGCGCTGCCGAAGGTCGCGGCCACCCGCTCGTACGGTGCCGAGGTCATCCTGCACGGTGCGGCGGTGGAGGACGCGCTGGCGATGGCCTGCGAACTGGCCGGGGAGACCGGCTCTATCTTCATTCACCCGTTCGAGCACGCAGATGTCATCGCGGGTCAGGGCACGGTCGGGCTGGAGATCGCAGAGCAGTGCCCGCAGGCGCGCACCCTCGTGCTGCCGGCGGGCGGCGGCGGCCTGGCCGCGGGTGTCGCCGTGGCGGCCAGCTCGGTCCTGCCGAAAGCACGCCTCATCGGAGTCCAGGCGGAAGCCGTCGCGCCGCTCCGCGGCTCCATCGTGGCCGGATTTCCGGTTGCGGTCACGCCGTCGGGAACGATGGCGGACGGGATCGCCGTCGCCAAGCCCGGAGCCCTGACGACGGCGCTGCTCGCTCGCCACGCCGCGCAGGTGCTGACGGTCACCGAGGAGAACCTGTCGCGCGCGCTGCTGCTGTGCCTGGAGCGAGCCAAGCAATTGGTCGAGCCGGCGGGCGCGGCCGGGGTGGCAGCGCTGCTTGAGCATCCGGCGAGGCTGTTTGAGCCCCCGGTCGTCGTCGTGCTGTCCGGCGGCAACATTGATCCGCTGCTGCTGTCGAAGGTGCTTCGGCATGGCCTGTCGGCGTCCGGGCGGTACCTGGCGTTCCGCTGCAAGCTCCCGGACCGGCCGGGCGCGCTGGCGACGCTTCTCGCTGAGCTGGCCGCTCTGGGGGCCAACGTCCTGGACGTGATGCACGAGCGGGTGACCGCCGACCTGCGGGTCGACGAGGCCGAGGTCAACCTGCGCCTGGAGACCAGGGGCCCGGAGCACTGCGACTCGGTGATCAGCCATCTGCGCAAATCCGGTTACACGCTGCTGTTCAGCTAACGCCTGCGCGGGGCAGGGAGCTACCAGGGCGACGCCTGCCTCCGCCGGGCCTGCTGGTCAAGCCATCGCTTCCTGATCACCGCGGTATCGGCCGCCCGGTCGTGCAAGCACTGCA
>JASHUE010000519.1:0-11011 GCA_030040195.1 Streptosporangiaceae bacterium
AGGAGATTGCCGCCTGCACGGTCCACAGCGCGAGCGTCAGGGATTCGAGCCGGCGGACATGCTGGCGCAGCGCGCTGGTATCTGATGCCCGCGCGGCTGTAAGGGCATCGTCGGCTGCGCGGCTGAGTCGTACTAGCCGGGCGGCGAGGAACCCAGCCGTGGCGGTCTGGCGGATTCCTGCCGAAGCTGCCACGGCCAGGGACACTGCCGCTGTCGCCTCGGCGACGATCCCGGCGGTCAGGTCGCTGACGTCCTCGGTGCACGCGGCCGGGCCCGGCTCTGCGGCCCCGGATGATGCGACGAACCGCAGCGCCGCGAGGTGTGCTTCGCAGCGCTGGCAATGATCCTTGCTGTCACCATGCCCGTCGGCCGCCGCAGGCTCTCGGGCGTGATCGTCGCGGCCGATCGTCATGCGCAGTTGTCGCGCAGCCATGGGATGACTTTCTCTCCGGCGCACCGCGCGGCGGCAGTGATCATCCTGCGGGGCGGGACCGCCGGCCGAGGCGGGTGGCCTGCTGCCGCGGCGGCGCGGGCGCGAACAGCACACCGCGGCCGTTGCTGAGGAGTTGTGGTGGCGCCTTCGGCGATCGCTGCTTCGACGGCGGCCAGTGATGCGCCGGGCGGCAGGAACTGCACGACCATCTGACGCGCCAGCACTTCATCACTGGCCCGCAGACCTCCCGGCTCGGCGGGAGGATTGGCCGGCGCGTGCAGCCGGTATCGCCGGCTCAGCGACCTTCCGCGGCCGGGCAGTTCCTGCGGGCTCGGGGCAGGAGGCCGCATCGGCGTGCCGTGCCCTCGCGCGGCCCGTTCTGGCGCCACTGCACTAAGGTGCCTGATCAGCGAACTCGCTGAGCAGGGCCTATGGTCCCGAAAATGGCCGGGAGCACCGGCATTAACGGCATGACTGCCAGGCCGGAAGCTCAACACCGCACGCCACAGTGTGACAGCGTTACGTAGGCCTGAGCTGGCTCGTCAGCAGACGTTCATTGTGCGTTGCGCGCAGATTCCCGCCGCGGAGCATCCCTAATCACGGCCGGGCTAGCTGACCCGAGAAATGATTGCAAACGGCAACCCCATCGCGCCGTCCGCGGTCGGGGGAGAGCCAGATGAGGTGACCTTTGCCCCTTTCCGGGGCCGGATTCGCGGCGAGAGCGTGATGTCGTGCGAGATGTGGCCGACGCTGAGCGCCGCCACGGCCGGAGTGGCGCCGCGGAGCACGACGAAGCGGGGTTCTTTCGTGCGGTGGCGGTGGATTTTGATGGCACGCTGACGGCCGCGGGCAGGGTGCACCCAGACGCGCTGGCCGCGATTGATGAGACACGGTCGGCTGGCCGACGGGTGGTCATCGTGACCGGCAGGATCCTGCCCGAGCTGCTAGCGGTCTTCCCGGATGCGGGGCAGCGCTCGGACGTGATTGTCGCGGAGAACGGCGCGGTGCTGGCCCACGGGTGCCGGCGGCGGAGTCTGGCCGCTCCGGTCCCCGGTGAGCTGGCCGCGGCACTGGCCCGCCGCGGTGTGACGGTCCGGTGTGGAGATGTGCTGCTGGCCTGCGCGGGCGAGGACGAGCCGACCGTGCTGGAAGAGGTACGCAGGCTCGGCCTGGAGTGCCAGCTGATCCGCAACCGGGCCGAGCTGATGGTCCTGCCCGCCGGTGTATCTAAGGCTACTGGCCTGGCCGCGGCACTGGCGGATCTGGGGATCTCGGTCCATAACGCCGTCGCTGTCGGCGACGCGGAGAACGACCATTCGCTGCTGGAGGCCGCGGAGCTGGGTGTCGCGGTCGGCAACGCTGTCCCAGCGCTGAAGGCCAGGGCCGATATCGTCCTGTCCGAACATGACGGGGCGGGCGTTGCCGCGTTCCTGCGCGGCCCGGTACTGGCTGGCCGGGAGCGCATACACCCGCGGCGCTGGCACGTCACGCTGGGCGAGCTGGCTGATCACACTCCGGCGTCGATTCCAGCCTCGCAGCTCAACATCCTGGTGACCGGCGTCCCGCAGCATGGCAAGTCCTACCTGGCCGGGCTGATCGCCGAACAGCTGATCCGCCTCGGCTATTCGGTCGTGATCTTCGACCCCGAGGGAGACCATAACGGCCTGGGCCAGCTGCGCGACGTTCTGCTCACCGGATCGGGCGGCAGCCTGCCTGCGCCGCACGACCTGGTCCGGATCGTGCGCCATCACCCCGGCGGCGTGGTGGTGGACATGTCAGCTGCACCAGCCGACAGCCAGCCCGGCTACTTGCGCGCCGCGCTGGGCGAGCTGGAGGTTGTCCGGGCCGCGTCCGGGCTGCCGCACTGGCTAATCATCGACGAGGCGCAACTGCCCCTTGGGCGCCAGGCGCGCACGCTGCTCCAGCCGGCGGTGGCCGGTTACTGCCTGGTGACCTACCGGCCGGAGGAGCTGCGTCCCGAAGCGCTGCTGGCCGTGGACGTGCTGATCGCGATGCCCGGCGATCCCGGCGGCGGCACCACTGACCTGATCGCGGCCGCCGGAACTATGACGCACGCCGCAGCGGCTGCGCTGATCACACAAGCCGGGCCGGGCCAAGCCGTCCTGGTGGACCGCCAGCACCCGGGAGCCGGCGTCGTGTTCTCGATCGGGGATCGCGAGACTCCGCACATGCGCCACTGGCACAAGTACTCCAACGGCAGCCTGCGCCCCGACCGCCGGTTCTACTTCCGCCGCGACTGGGACACCCTCACCGGCGCGACCGCTGGTAACGCCGGCGAACTGCAGGACGAACTGCGGGCCTGCCAGGACGCTGTCATCGTCCACCACTGTCAGCACGGCGACTTTTCCCGGTGGGTCGCCGAAGTGCTCGGCGACCCACCACTGGCCGCGGCGATCGCAGCCGCCGAGGGCTCTGTCCGCGGCCGGAGCGTCAGCGTGCCCGCCGGGCGGGCCAGGCTGGTCGCCGCCATCGGCGCACGCTACGCCGACGACTGGCCGCGCGCTGGCGGAAGCGCGGGCAGGGACTGGGTGACGGCGGCCGGGCAGAATCATGGCAGTTCCCTTTCAGCTAGCCCGCCTGCTCTGGAACCCGGCCAGCAGCAGCGATCTCGATCTGCCGCCGCCGGGTGAGGCATCGGCTCGATGAATGCCGTAGCTGTTAGCGATAGGCCCGCAGAATGCGTTCACTTCCGGGCCTTTAGACCCTCACGCGCGCTGTCGTTGCCGTGCTGTCGTGGACTCGACATTAGTCACGAAGGGCTGCGCGAAAGGGCCGGAAATGGGCTGGGAAGCTCACGCCGCATGCCGTGGCGATGTTGCTGCCTTGTTCTTTGCGCCAGACGGCGAGCGCTGGCCCGAGCGTGAGCTGAGGGAAACGGCAGCCAAAGCGATCTGCACCGCATGCATCGTCCGCAGCCAGTGCCTGGACTGCGCTCTGAGCGCCGACATCAGGGACGGAGTCTGGGGCGGGCTGAACGAAGACGAACGCCGTAGGGAACGCCGGAACCGTCGGCGACGCAGGGCGGCTTGAGCGTCAATCGAGGCGCGCCCGCCCAGGGAGGAACGACATGCGAGCACGTGACAGACGCGATGCCAGCGGCTGCCGGCTCGATCGTGGAGGCGTGCACGCGCGCGATCGAGGCAGGGGCACAGGTACGGCTCGTAGCGGCCAGCCGGCTGGTGCACGGCCTGCTGCGCATCAGCGGCCTCGGCCTCCTGGTCTGCGTGTACTCCTCGCTCCCCGATGCGATTGCGGGCCGGGCCAGAGCAGGGGCATCCCCGTGAACCGGCTGGCGGTGGCGGCCAGTGACGAAGCTCGCGCACGGCAGGTCCGACGGCTCCTCGAAGTGTGCCCTGGTGAGGAAGTCACTCCACATCAGGCGAGCCGAACACTGCGACCGGGCCAACGACACTCGCTACCAGGGAGGCACTAACCATGGCATACGGTCACGCTGAACGCGCTCTCGCCACCATCCGCCAGCTCGAGGCGGAGACTAGGGCGCTGCTGCTCGGACTGGACCAGCTAGATCCCGAGCAAGAGCAATGGCTGGCCGACACGGCGCAGGCAGATTCCCGGCGCTCGCAGCCGCGCGCGGTACAGCAGTGCGAGCCGGCTGCGTGATGCAGCCCGCGTAACCGGCGCATGGCCGAGGCCGTGCATGGAAAGGCCCGCGACCAACGGGCCCGCGAGCGCGAAGACCGCGGCGATCTCCACTAAGCAGGCCGGGCCGGCAGATGGCCAGGTGCACCGAGGAATCGGCGCAGCGCTCGCTGAATCCGGCGCGTCGCCGCCCTTGCAGCGCGACGGCCGACGAGCTGCTGGCCACCCACGTTCTCCAGCCGCTGCAGAGGTTCGTGCCTCGCCATCGGCTGGCCGGACGGCCAGCGACTGGCGCATCGCAATGCACAGGGATGTCATCCAGTCAGCGCGTGCAATGCCTCGCGGGCTCTGCGTGCCGCCTCGCGTGCCCCGCCGGCGGAGGCCTGGTATTCCACCCACCGCCAACGAAGGCTCAGTCATCAGAACGCGGTGCTTGCCAGCCAGCCATCTACCACTGCGCTGTCCCCGTAAACGGCCACTGCCGGATCGAAAACCGGCCTTCGCCGCATCAGCACGAGCAGCAAGCTGGCGGCCGGGCCGGTAAGGGCTGCATCACCCTTGCCATGTCCTGGTTCAACGGTCAGGCCGCTCGCGTCGTGTCGGATCATCCACTCGCCGCCGCCAAGTCCGTCATCGGTCGCGTGAACGTGCAGCGCAGCACCGGCGGGCAGCGCCTCGGTCCGGTCGGCGGCGTTGCCGAGAATCCCGGCGGTTAGCAGCGTCAGCCATTCGTCGATGGCATCGGTAGCTACCTCCGCGTCGATGACGGGCTCAGGCTCGGCACCCGCGGCTAGCTGGGCGTCGGCTCGGTGCACCAGCGTCTCGTGCGCCATCCGCCGTATCCAGAAACTGGCAGGCGCCAGGCCGCTGAACGACCAGACGAGATCGCCGCCCGCTTCGCGTACAGAGTCGACGATCCGTGCCGCGCCGGCCCGTAGCCACGCCGGCTGCTCGGCGGGATCATCCGGAAGCCTGCCATCCGGTACCTGACGGAACGGAATGAACGCGTCAGACCTCGTACGCGTAATCTCGGCCGCCCACCGGTGCGCTCTGCCAACATGCGTGACAAGCTGACGCAGTGTCCATTCCGGACAGGTGGGGATCGGCAGACTCTGATCGTGCTCAGCCAAGATCTCGGCCAACCCTGCTGTGCTTGCCTCGACCTCCGCGAAATACCGATCGGGACTGAGCTGGGGCATGGCGTTTCCTTCTGATGAATCTGCTCCGGCTAGCCTAGCCACGCCTGGCAGGAGACTGGCGTCGCGCATCGATCAGCATGGGCCTGCCGCTCGCGTCGCCCGTGGGCGCGCCGCATCCGATCGCGCTCGCGGTGGCACCGCTGGCGGCCGTCGTGGCTGGCGGCAGCGCGCACGCGGTGCGTCCGGGGACATGGCCGATGTCGCCGCGCTCACGTTCGCGCAGGGTCCGCCGGTGCAACGCCGTATCTGTGCCTGGTCACGACTGGCATAGGTGCCGCGTGGCCGGGCGACGCGGCAGCGGTCGAGGAGTGCGCTGACTGTCTTGCCGTCCTCGACGGCGGTCCCTGGCGCGAGCAGGCTGTCGCATGGCTGCGGGCTCTTGCTACTGGCACGCGCGGCGGTGCGAACGCCGACGCCCTGCTCGCGGTCGGCGGGCTGCCGGGATCGCGTCGTTCGCAGCGGGCCTGAGGACGGCCCCGGTGTGCGCATCAGGCAGTGACGGCCCGCCAAGCTAGCTGTTCTGATGGCCTGCGCGGCAGGCGGCAGCTGGCAGAGATGGTGCCGGCGATCACGTGTCAAGGCCCGCACCCGCAGGTAGGTGGCGACGTTGTTCGGCAGCTCTGGGGGAGCGAACGGCCACGCGCCGGCGCGACGTTCCGTCCCACTGCTGCCGGAACTCGTCGGCGTCTTGCCGCTCCAGCCCATCAGGTGGCTGGCCACCGCGAGACTTTGCTGGCCTGTCCAGCGGCCGGTCGCTCGTTCGTCGATTAGGTAGCGGCATGTCTCGTGCGATGAATTGTCACGTGACGCTCCGTCTTACCTGGCGTCAGCGATCGGTGCTGACACCGGCGGCGACTGCCCTCATCCGTTGTTCGTTAGGCCAAGGAGGAAGCTGATGAGCATGCCAGAGATAGTGACACCGGAGGAGTGGCTAGCAGCCAGAAAAGAGCTGCTGGTCAGGGAGAAGGAGCACACCATTCAGCGGGATGCCCTAAACGCCGAGCGCCGCAGGCTCCCGATGACCGAGGTCACGAAGGACTACCGGTTCGAGGGCCCGGACGGCGAGGTGAGCCTGGTCAGCCTGTTTGACGGCTGCAGCCAGCTGATCATCCAGCATGTCATGTTCGGTCCTGACTGGGATGCTGTCTGCCCCGGTTGCACGGCCTCGCTGGACGCGCTGCCTGCGGCTATCCTCGCCCAACTGCGTACCAGGGATACCGCGTACGCGGCTGTTTCCCGCGCGCCGGCAGCCAGGATCGCCGCAGTGAAGGCGGCCAAGGGATGGTCGGTCGACTGGTACTCGTCCTTCGGCAGTGACTTCAATTACGACTTCCAGGTGACGGTCGACCCAGCGGTAGCGCGCCCGATCTACAACTACGAGCCGGTGGAGTCGGGCCGGGCCTTCGAAGCCGGCGGCCACAGCTGCTTCCTGACGGACGGCGACAAGATCTTCCATACCTACTCGACATATGCCCGCGGCTCCGAGCAGACCATCGGCGCGTATGCGCTCCTTGACCTCACGGCGCTCGGCCGACACGAGGACTGGGAGGAGCCGAAGGGCAGGGTAGCCAGCCCGCACCCGGCCGATCCGACGTTCACATCCTGACAGCCCGGAGAAGTGACGGGCTGCCCGACATAGCGACGCAGCACGAGTTAGCTCGAGGCCGTCCAACGGCTGGCACCGGTCCTTTATGCGCTTCGGTGAGGACCCGGCGCCGTTACCGGCCAGCTGGCGCGGCCGCAGTTTGGTGTGCCGCCCAGCGCTATACCGGCACACGTGGCCATCCGCGCCGGATCTGACGGGCAGGGTCACAGGTTCTGGCCCCCCGACCCGTGTGAACCGGATGGCGCCGGTCGGGTCAACTCGGTGTCAAGTGAGTGGCGGTTGGCGGGGTGCTGGTCAGGGGTGCGGTGGGGTCGTTGTGCCGGTGCGGCAGGGCGAGGGCGGGGATGACGGCGATGGCCGTGAAGCCGAGTGACCACCAGAACGTGTTGGCGAAGGCGGTGGCCTGGCCGGCGAGGCCCGCGGACTGGTGGGTGCGGAGTTGGGTTGCCAGGATCATGGCGAGGATGGCCGTGCCGAACGCGCCGCCTAGCTGTTGCGCGATCCGGGTGACGCTGGTGGCGTGGGGTACCTGCTCGGGTCGCAGCCCGAGGTATGCGGCGGCCATGACGGGGATGGTCACGGCGCCGAGGCCCGCGCCTCGCAAGACGAGGCTGAGGCCGAGAAGTATCTCGCTGGTGTGGACGGTCACTTGGGTGTAAGCGATGGTGCCGGCCATGGTGAGCGCGACGCCGGCCAGCACGATCGGACGCGCGCCGATCTTATCGGTGAGCGTCCCTGCTGCGCTTCGGGTGAGCAGCATCCCGACGCCTTGGGGCGCGAGCAGGAGGCCGGCGTAGAGCGCGCTCTGGCCGCGTACCTGCTGGTAGTAGAGGGGCAGGAGCAAGAGTGCTCCGTAGACGCCGAAGCCGGAGAGGAAAATCGACGCGGCCGAGGCCGAGAGGGACCGGGCCCTGAACAGTCGCAGGTCGACCAGCGGTGGTCGGGCGGTGCGCAGGGCGTGGAGGGCGAACAGGCCGAGGAGGACAACGCCGGCGGCGAGAGGTGCGAGCACGATCGCGTGGTCGAAGCCCGCCTGGATGCCCACTTCGGTGACGGCGTAGAGGATCGCGGCGAGGCTCGGTGAGAGCAGGACCAGTCCGGTGACGTCGAGGTAAGCGCCCTTGCGCGGGATGCTGTGCCTCAGGCCTCGCCAGGCCAGGGCGAGGCCAGCGAGCGAGAACGGCACGTTGACCAGGAAGATCCACCGCCAGGAGAGGTTGCTGATGATCAGACCGCCGATGACCGGCCCGGCGATCGGCCCGAACAGCCCCGGGAGGCTGACCAGGGCCATGATCCTTCCGAGCTTGCGCCCGCCGGCGGCCTCGACCAGCAGGTTCTGCACGAGGGGCAGCATGAGGCCGCCTCCGACGCCCTGCAACACCCGGAACCCGATCAGTGCTTCGATGTCCCAGGCCACGCTCGACAGGACCGAGGCAGCCATGAACAGGGCCAGCGCTGCCATCCAGACTTGTTTAGCGCCGAAGCGTTCACTGGCCCACGCGGCGACGGGGACGACCATGCCAAGCGCGAGCACGTAGCCGCTGATCGTCCACTGGGCCATCGACACCGTCGTGTGCAGGCCTTGCGCCAAGTCGTTGATCGCAACGTTGACGATGGTCGTGTCGAATGCGACGAAAAGCACTCCGACCAGCAGGACCACGGCCAGCTTGATGAACTCGGGGTCCAGCGGCTCCTTCCCGGCCTCTGCGCTTGGTGTTGCTGCGCTCATGGAGCTCCGATCCATCGCCATAAGAAGCGCCGTTCGCATCTAACGACGCCACCGTAACAGTCGAAGGTAAGATGCGCAACTCGCATCCTATGGTTATAGTGGTCCGGTGAGCCCAACGACTGAATCGACTTCCACCACCAAGGGCCAACACGCCTCGCCGCCGCTTCGGCGGCGGGGCGCCAAGCTCGAATCGGCTCTGCTCGAAGCCGCGTGGCAGGAGCTATGCGCAGTCGGCTACCCCGGCTTCACGCTCGACGGTGTCGCGGCGCGTGCCGGGACCAGCCGGCCGGTGCTGGCCCGGCGCTGGTCCAACCGGACCGAGCTGGTTGTGGCCGCCCTCCGCCATCACGCCGCCCTCGCCGCGACGGACATACCCGATACCGGCACACTGCGAGGTGATGTGCTTGCCGTGCTGGGCCAGCTGTCCGCGAGCGCCAGCGAGATGGCCGGGGTGCTCAGCTTCGTGCTGGCCGACTACTTCGACGCCACCGGGTTTTCACCCTCAGACCTCCGCGAACGGATCCTCGCCGGCACGCCCAGCAGGATGGCCGCCATCATTCAGCGCGCCGTCGATCGCGGCGAGATCGACCCCGGGCGGCTCAGCCCGCGCATAGCATCGCTGCCGGTCGATCTCGTCCGTCACGACCTGATCATGAGCCGGGCGCCGGTAACCGAGGACACGCTGGTCGAGATCGTCGACCACGTCTTCCTTCCCCTGGTCCAGGCGGGCCGCCAAGGCGGAGAGGAGGGACATGATCGAGGCGAGAGGTCCGCGCGGTGCGCAGCGCGCGCAGGTCGCTGACGGGTGTCCGGAGCCCGCGGAACTTTTCAGGCTGGTTGCGTACCCTGTGCCGGCGGCGTTTGGGCGGCTGGCTTGGCGAGCCGGCTGGCAACCAGGGTGACGAGCACGCCGATCCCCACGCCGCAGAGCGTCCACAGCACCCGGTAGCCCACGGCCGCATAGTTGGAGGGCTGAGGAAGGTCTACCAGGATCAGCACTCCGGCGGCGATGGCGCCGCAGTAGAGCGCGTAGTTCCAGAAGCGGGTCGCCGCCCCGTGCATGAACAGGACAAGCGCGACCACCTCGAGGCCGCGCGCGATCACGAACAGTCTCAGGCCGTGTTCGCTGGCGGGGATCAGCAGGAGAAGCGCGGCGGCCCCGGAGCCGATGAGCGCGCCGGCGATCCGCTGCGCAGCGACGAGGGTGGTCTGCTGCAGGCCCGGCTTCATCGCCACGATGGCCGCGATCGGTATCCAGTAGCCGTGCGAGAGGTTCAGTCCGAACGCGAGCGCGACGGCGCCGGCGATGGCGAGGGCGCGGACCGCCGCGAACATGATCAGCGGCCGGGTCATGGCCTGCCGCGTGGTGTCACCGGGGAACTCCTGCACTGGCCGGGGCCGGTCCTCGCGCCCGCGGATCAGCCACCAGAGGAACGTTGCCGCGATCCATAGCGCCGACCCGCCGGCCCAGGCGAGCACCTGAGCCCAGGTGTAGCTGGTGATCCGGGTGTAATGGTGCAAGCCGGATGCGATCCCGAGAGCGACGATGAACCAGAGGTTCAGCAGCAGGGCCGCGGCGAACCTGCGCACTCCGAGCACTGCCGCCAGCCCGGCTGCCAGCGTGACCGCGAAGGCCGCGAGGACGAGCCAGCCCCAGGCGTCTGCGCCGATGCCGAAGCCCAGCGCGGTGAGCGCTGCGCCGATCAGCGCAAAGATGGTGATGTGCGACGCGCGCGGCCCGTAGCTGCCTCCTGGGTCGGCCAGCCATGCAGTCAGCAGGCCGAACAATGTGCTGAGCAGATACTGCTCGTACCCGATGGCCCAGAAGACGACGAGAGGCACCAGCGCGAGGTCGAGGAACAGCACGGCTCGCGGCCAGTTGAGCCCGGCCGGGTTGCGCTTGAATACCTCCGCCAGCCAGTTTCTGGCCCTCCCGGCATCACCGCGCTGTGCGTCTCGCATGCTTGTGCTGGCCGTGGCCGCCCTCGCCCGGTTAGTCGCCAAGCTTGCCGCTCCCTCTGGTCGGCGTCGCCGGCGGCCAGGCCCCCCTCACGCCGAGCGCTTGCTTCGGTCATACCCCGGCACCAGCCGACGTCACGAGGTCAGCTCCCGGAGTTCGACTTGGCGACCTGACCCAGGTAGTCCTCCCAGCGCGGCGCCGGCAGGGCGTGCACCGCCTGGGGACTTGCCGCGGGCTACGCTGCCTAGGCGTTTTGCTTCGAGCGCAGCTCGAATGCCAGGACGATCTCGAAGATGCCCCGGAAGAGCGCGAGCAAGCCGGCCCAGATGATCAGGAACACTGCCTGCGCCCAGAAGGACTGCGCAGATACCCAGAATCCGATGAAGATTTCCAGGATCCCGCCCAAGACACCCAACCACCACGCATCGTTGAACGGCTTGCTGTAGATGGCGGTGATGACGTG
>JASHUE010000520.1:0-9770 GCA_030040195.1 Streptosporangiaceae bacterium
TCAGCGTCCTCAGCGAGGGCGTACCCGCGAGCACTGGCAGATCAATGTCGACATCTTCGGGTCCACCAGTCCCAACTGTGAGCTGGAGATCTTCGAGCTCATCCACGCGATGTTCGCCAGCGTCGGTGCTAAACGGGACATGTACGAGGTGCGGGCCGGCGACCGGGTTTTGCTCGACAGCCTGCTCACCGACGTCATCGGCGTACGGCCCGAGCAGGTTAGGCCGGTCTCGGCGGTCCTGGACCGCTGGGCCAAGTACCCGCGGGCCAGCCTGCTCGCGGCGGCACTGGATGCCGGCTTGTCAGAGCTCCAGTTTGACCAGCTGGAGCAAGCGCTGGGCGCCGGTGGCGACGACCTGCTGGCGCGACTGCCCGACGACGCGGTGCGCCGGTCCGCGCTGGCGTCCATACTGGCCAGTCAGGATCATGAACTGATCGTCTTCGATCCGCTGATCGTCCGCGGTTTTGACTACTACACATCGACCGTGTTCGAGGTGTTTGACGCTGATCCTGGCAACTCGCGGTCGCTGTTCGGTGGCGGCCGCTACGACGACTTGACCAGCCTGTTCTCTGCCCAGCAGATTCCTGGCATCGGCTTCGGCATGGGTGATGTGACGCTGATGGATTTCCTGGCAACCCACGATCTGCTTCCCGCTCCGGCCTCGGCCGCCGAAGTAGTGGTTCTGCCGATCGAGGCAGGCCTGCACCCAGCGGCCCGCAGTATTGCGGCCATGCTGCGTGCCGCCGGGCACAGGGTTACCTTGCCAGTCGAGCCGCGCAAACTCGGTGCCGAGCTTAAAAGAGCGGGGCAGGCAGGCGCCTCTGTGGCGGTAATCGTAGGGGCCGAGGAATGGAACCGAGGCGAGCTGACGATCCGCCATCTGCGCACCCGCGAGCAGCACACGGAGCCTGTGGCACAAACCGGTGACACGGTCGCACGCCTGCTGCACCCACGCGACCAAGTCGAATGATGAGACGTGTCCCTTCGCCAATCCCGTCGCCTGCCCTGATCCCCGATAGCTGCCTGCCCGGCGACTCTCGGCGAGGTTCAGTCGGGGGTGGCTGCGGAGCTGTTCGGAGCGTGACGTGACCGGCGTTGGCTACAGTCTTGGCTACAGTAAAGGCCGCTTCATGATCGCAAGCGGCCTCTGGGCTGGCGCGCTCGGAGGGACTCGAACCCCCAACCTTCTGATCCGTAGTCAGATGCTCTATCCGTTGAGCTACGAGCGCTGGTTGAACCCCGCATAGTGTACGGCACTTCCGGCCGCCAGCGCTGCCAGCGCCCTGGCGAGCCCTGGCCCACCAAGGCGCTCAGGCCGTGCTGTGGACCGTGATCGTCGCGGAAAGCGGCTGGTGCGCGCGCGAGCTCAGGGGAAGTTCTTGGGCAGGAAGACGAAGGGCGCGCAGTAGTAAACACTGAGCGGCAGAATGGCCGGTGGTCCTGTCCGTTTCGTAACCTTTATGCAGTGGCTGGCAACCCACGTCAAGCGTGGATCAGTAGTGTCCGGCGATTGCACGAACAGGTGAACGTTGCTGATCTGTATCTGGAACTTCAGGTCGGAGAGCGTGGGCTCGGGGATGGTGCCGGTAAACCCGCCGATCGGCAGGATCTCGCGGCCGCTGGCGTAGATAAATGGCGCTGCCAGGGCTGCGGTCTGGGTAGCCATCAGGAAGGGCGTGCCCCGCTCAGCTGTCTCCAGGCCAGGCAATATCTGCGCCGCCTGGAATCCCGCGCCAAAGAAGGCGCTGGCATCGGCCGTCGACCGCTGTGATTCAAACGGCGTCTCGAACGGGCCCAGCCCGCTCGTGACGACGGACACCGACGCGACGAGCGGAACAGCGAGTACCGCCAGCCCGGAGAGCATGACCGAGGCGGCCCGCAGGATCGGCCGCCGCGGCAGCCGGGCTGCGGCCAGGCAGCAGATGGCGAGCGCGGCGAGGACGACGGTTCCTGGCTTCAGCCACGAAGGCAGCCCTGTCCCGATCGAAGGCAGCAGCCACCACGCGTACGCGGCCGTGCCCGCGACCGCCGCGGCGAGCACCGGCAATGTTCTGTGGTTCCGGCGATCGCTCCAGCAAAGGGCCAGTCCGGTTCCGAGCACGGCTGCCAGCGCAGGTGACAGCGCTGCTGTGTAGTAGGAGTTGATCGCGGTCGAGACACTGAAGCTGGCTGCGAGCGCGGCGAGCCAGACAGCCCACAGCACGAGGCAGGCCCTGACGGGGTCACTTCTCGGCTGGAGTCTGCGTGCGGCGATCCCGCAGGCGACCGTGAGCACCGCCACTCCCAGCAGCCAGCCGGTGTCGCGCCCGAGCGAGCCGGTCAGAAGCCGATCCCAGGCTGGTGGAGGCGGGGACGGCAGGCCGAGCTTGATGGACCTATCCACCAGCTGATCCGGCGAGGCCTGGTCCAGCCGGCCGAAGCCGTTGTATACGAAGACCTGCTGGAAGACGGAGTTGTCGTAGCTGCCGTCGAAATACGGCCGCATCGAGGCAGGCCAGAGCGTGACCGCGGTCATCCAGCTCAGCGAGACGGCCACCGCCACCACGGCCATGGCACAGGCACGCCGGATCCGCTGCGGCCAGCCGCCGGGAGCGGCGAGCAGGTAGCACGCTGCTATCGCCGGCAGCACGAGCCAGGCCTCGATCATCTTCGCCTGAAAGGCCAGCCCGATCAGGACGCCGGCCACGATGACCGGACGCCGCCGGCCGGTGAGGACCGCCGTGACCGTGGCGTCTGCCGCCATTACCGCCAGCATGATCATCAGGGTGTCGGAGATGTTGCCGCGGTTCAGCGCCACCGTGGCGGGCGAGATCGCCAGGATCGCCGCCGCCAGGAGGCCCGCCACGGGGCCCGCCATCCGGCGGACCGCGTGATACAGCACCAGGACCGTGATCGCTCCCTCGATCACCTGGGGCAGGACCAACGCCCAGTTGTGCACGCCGAACAGGCGGACCGAGATGGCCTGGAGCCAGAACGCCCCCGGAAGCTTGTCGGTCGTGACTGTCCCGTCGGGGTCGAACGCGCCGAAGACGAAGTTGCGGAAGTTCATCGACATGCTGCGGACGGCGGCAGCGTAGTAAATCTCGATGTTCACTGGATTGGCTGACCGCCACGCATACGACCATGCGGCGCAGGCGGCGATCGCCAGCACGGCGGGTCTGGCCCAACGTGGCTGATCGGCCGGCGAGCGCCAGAACCACAATCGCCGCCCGAGGCGCGCACCCGGTGAGGTCTCGGAACCACCCGATCCGGTCACCGGGCCCGGCCGCTCAGCCGGAGCTGTCCTCGAGCCGGGCCCCGCCACTCTGGCCACTTGCGCGCGCGGCTGATCCGGGGGTGCCGCCGCGCTGTCGTCCACGGGGCCACACGCTACTGTCCTCTATCTTGACCGTCAAGTGCCTTGACTAATGCCGCGCCCAGCTGCGACGGCTGGAAGCAATTGCCTCCCCGTGCTGCCATGACCTGCCTGACCGGGATCTTAGGGGAACGAAGTCAGGAATGTTTGACATGAAGTCTGCTGTGCTTTACATTTCCTGATGTCAAGAATTCTTAACATGTGGTTGCCGATAGGGGTAGCGATGTCGTACCAGCAGAAGGGCATCTGGGTCTATCTGGCCACCAGCGCGTGCGCATACGCGGTCTACCTCGGGATCATCGTCGGGCGGCTGCAAAGCACACCCGCAGCGCAGGTGCCCTACGCCTGGGTCCTGCTGTGGACGACGGTTGCCGCGATTCTCGCTTCAACGATGGGCCGCACCGTGGTGGAGACCGCGACACGCAGCGACAGCCGCCGCAGTGACGTCCGCGATCGGGAAATCGACCGGTTCGGCGAGTACGCCAGCCGCTGGTTCATCATTGCCGGCGCCGCGGCTGGCTTTGTCATGGCATTGCTGAAGGTGGACTACTTCTGGATCGCTAACGTCATCTACCTGGGCTTCGTGCTGTGGGCGGTAGCCGGGTCCGCGATCAAGCTAGTCGGCTACCGGCGAGGGTTGTAGCCCGCCGTCGTGAGCAAGCCGACCAGGATCACCAACGCGATCCGCGCGCTGCGGTTCGCCCATGGCGAGATGACTCAAGCGCAGCTTGCGGAGCAAATCGGAGTGACCCGCCAGACCGTCATCGCCATCGAGCAGGGTCGCTACTCTCCTTCTCTGGAAATGGCTTTCCAGATCGCCCGCGTGTTCGCGGTGTCGCTTGACGAGGTGTTCCACTATCCCGACGGCGAAAAAGCATCGCCATGAGGAGGCGCAACCTTGGCCCGTGCCTCCGGCGCTTCTTCCTCGGCCAGGGCTTCGCGTTCGTCTGTCCATCCGGGGTACTTGTGCAGGCGCAGTGGGTCGGCGGATACTGACTTCGGCCGATCAGAGTTGAAATGACCTATAAACGGGGATGTGAGCCAACAATGGTGGCTTGCTTTACGCGAGGTTTAGCGCTGTCGATCACTGCCGCTGGCTTGGCAATCGGGCTCACCATTGTCCCTGCCGACGCCGCGAGCCAGCATCAATGGCAGCTCAGTAAGGTATTCGGCGCGGCGAACGGGAGCACCGACCTGGCCGCCGTCACCTCCACCGGGACGCATGAGGCATGGGCGGTCGGCGGGACGTGCCCAGAGGTCTGCACGACGAGTGAGCTGTTGCTCGAGCACTGGGACGGCAGCGACTGGGCTCGCGTGCCGGGACCGCCGGCGTTGAGCCGGGCCGGCACTTCCGCGGTCGGAGATGCCATCGGCGCTACCTCCGCGCATGACGTCTGGATATTCGCGAGCACGCTTCGGAACGTGACCCCTGGCACGGACGCGCTGTACTGGAACGGTCACCACTGGACGGTCTACACGCTTGCCCGCGCCCCGGCCATCACTCAGGCCGCGGTGTTCAGCTCCCGCAACGTCTGGGCCTTCGGACTCACCGCCACGAGCAAGTCAACCCGGATCTATGCCGTGCACTGGAACGGACGCACATGGCGGGCGGTCACCATGCCCGGCGAGGCCATGACGGTCACCGCACTGTCCGCGCGGGACATCTGGGCGGTCGGTGAATCGGCAGCAACGTTTGGCCGCACCACGGGGACTGTGACGTACATCGCGATGCACTGGAACGGCCGCCGGTGGCAGAGCGTCTCACTGCCGACCCTGGGCATCAAGTCGCCTCTCTTCCTGCAGGCCACCGCCGCGACGGCCACTGGCGCGAACAGCCTTTGGGTCCAATTTGTCCAGAGCGAACTGGCCACGCCGCCGCCGGGACAACCGGCCTCGGAGCGCGGCACGAGCGGGCCAGCCACGTCGGGCCAGCCGCCGTTCTCCGGGCTGCTCTACTGGAACGGGCACCGCTGGCAGTTGGTGACCACGCCCTACACGCTGCCAGCCAGTGCCATGGCCCCCGACGGTCACGGCGGCCTCTGGCTGTTTGAGAACGCCGGCGGCCCGGGCAATGCGACGTGGCTCTACCACTACAGCGACGGCATCTGGACCCGCCAGAGCCTGCCCCATCGGGGCTACAGCAGCGGTCAGATAAGTACCTTCGCGCTAGTCCCTGGGACCGACGACCTGTGGGCTGCGGGCTGGGTACACAGCGCCGTCGCGGCCGGCGGCACCAGCGGGGCCATTTTCCGGTACGTCGGCTAGCGGTCGGGGCGGCCACCACAAGCCGCGGGGCCGTGCCGGGATCGATTGTGCCGGGGATTGCGTCAGGCGGTTACGCGTTCGCTGACCGGCCATTGGGAGCAGGAGATAATCGACCGTGCCTAGCTCCGCCCTTGACGTTCTCGACTCATCCGGCATCGACTACCGGGTCATCCGGCATGGCCCGGTCGGCAGCCTGGCCGAAGCCGCGGCTGCTCGCGGCGTCGAGCCAGCCGACGTGGTGAAGACGATGGTGGTGCGCCGCGGCGAGGGCGACTACGTCTTCGTCCTTGTGCCCGGCGACCGGACAATTTCCTGGCCCAAGCTACGGGCCCTGCTCGCCGTTGGCCGGCTGTCCATGCCCGACGCCTCCGTAGCCAGGGAGGTCACCGGCTATGAGCGGGGCACGATCACGCCGCTCGGATCTGCGACGGCTTGGCCGGTGATTGCCGACGAGCGCGTACTCGGCCGCGAGATCACCCTGGGTGCCGGAGAGCACGGCCTGGCCGTCGCGGTGCGCGCTGAGGACGTCCTCACGATCCTCAACGCCACGGTGGCCGATGTGACCGAACCCGAAGACACGTAGCCGCGCCGCGGTCATCGAGCTGATGCGGCGGGGACCAGCCGCCGGGCTTACATCCGGCCGGCTTCCACTATCCGGCGCAGGAACCGGCGGGTCCTCTCGTCTTTCGGATCGCTGAACAGCTCGGCAGGCGGTGCTTGCTCGATGATCCGGCCTTCTTCGAGGAAGCAGACCCGGTTCGCTATGTCTTTGGCGAATCCCATTTCGTGCGTGGCAATCAGCATCGTCATGCCGCCGGCCGCGAGCTCCCTGATGACGTCGAGCACCTCGGCCACCAGTTCCGGGTCGAGCGCGCTCGTGACCTCGTCGAGCAGCAGGACCTGCGGCTGCACCGCGAGTGCCCGGACGATGGCCACCCGCTGCTGCTGGCCGCCGGACAGCCGGTCCGGGTACTCAGAACGCTTGTCCGCTAGCCCGAACCTGTCCAGGAGCTCGCTGGCGACCGCCTCGGCCGCGGCCCTCGGCATGCCGAGAGCCTTCATCGGGGCCAGCGTCACGTTGCGTAGCACCGTCATGTGCGGAAACAGGTTGAACGACTGGAACACGATGCCGACGCGCCGACGCACCATGTTCACGTTGATACCGGGCGCGGTGACCTCCTGCCCCAGAAGCCAGATCCGGCCGGAGTCGATGGGCTCGAGCAAGTTGATGCAGCGCAACAGCGTTGACTTCCCGGATCCGGACGCCCCGATCAGGCAGATGACCTCGTGCGGCACCACCGCCAGGCTGATCCCGTTGAGAACGAGGTTCGGGCCAAACGACTTGCTCAGGTCTTCGATCCTGATGGCGTCGGTACCGGCGAGCTGGCCTTCTGCCGCCTGGCTGTCCGCGCTCACCGGATCGCTCCGGCGAGCCGGCGCCGACGGTCCCTGTCGATGAGGCCGTCCGTGAACCTCGCCAGCGGGATGGTGAGGATCAGGAACAGGATCGCCGCGACCGTGAAGCTCGAGAAGTTGAACACAGTGGCGCTGTAGATCTGGGCCGCTTCGTTCGCCTCAATGGCGCCCAGCACGGCAACCAGAGCGGTGTCCTTCTGCAGGCTGATGAAGTCGTTCAGCAGCGGCGGGACGATATTGCGGACGGCCTGCGGCAGGATCACGTGGCGCAGTGCGGTGCCGTGCGACAACCCGAGCGACCGGGCGGCGGCCACCTGGCTGCGATGGACGGAATTGAGTCCGGCCCGGTAGACCTCGGATACGTAGGCAGAGTAGGAGAGCACGAGCGCCGCCACTCCGTAGACGGCCGCCGACTGGCTCGACACGAACTGCAGCCGGAGCGCCGGGACGCCGAGCCCGATCGCGAAGACCACGAGCAGCAGTGGCACACCGCGGAAGAAATCCACGTAGATCATGGCGAGCACGCGGAACGGGAACATGACCGGGCTGGCCGACTGCCGGGCGAGTGCGATGACCAGCGCCAAGATCAGGATCAGGACCTCGGCCACCAGGAACATCCTGATGTTCAGCCAGATGGCAGCGCCAACCGAGTAGTAACCCTTCTTCGGGTCGCCTACGAACGACTGCCACATGTCGGTTGGGTTGAAGAACGTGTGCCGCACCGCCTCGCTGCCCGGAGCCAGCCAGAAGACCGCGGTGAGGGCGGCTAGCACCACGACCGTGCTGACCGTTGAGACGACGGCGGCGCGCCTCCCGCCACCGCTCAGCAGCCGCGGGCCACGCCCACCGCCGCCGAACGAAGCCGCGCTCTGTGCCCCGGCCGCGAGGCTGCCGACCACCGACGTGGTCAGCCCGTCGTCACCAGGACTACCGTCCGGCGTCATCACAGGAGGATCTGCTCGCTGCAGCTACGGTTCGATTGTCGGCGCGTCTTGGTAGATGCCGAGGTACTGCTTCTGCAGCGCTGCGAGCGTGCCGTCGGACTGCAGTGTCGCGATGGCCTTGTTCACACAGCTAACCAGTGGATCGCCCTTGCTGAACAGCAGCCCGTAGTGCTCGTCGGCCGAGGGGAACTGCCCGATCATTACTGCGCCGGGGATCTGGTCAGCCGCCATGTACTGGGCCGTCGGCGTGTCGGTCACGAACGCCTGGATCTGGTGCGTCTGCAGCGCTTCTGCTACCACGTTGAGCGTCTGGTAGACCTTCGGCGTGCTATCCGGCTGGATCTCGGTGTTGATGAACTGGAGGCTGGTGGTGCCCACCTGATCGCCATAGATGTACGTCTTCAGATCGGATGGCGTGTGCTTGGTCACGATCGGTGAGCCCTTGAGCACTACGAGCGCTTGCGTTACGTCGTAGTAGCTGTTCGAGAACGTGACAGCCGTGGCGCGCTGAGGGGTGTAGGAGATCTCGTTGATGTCAAAGTCGAACTTCTTCGGTCCCGGCGCGTACGAGTCGTTGAACGGCTCATAGGCCCAGTGCACCTGGCTCGGCTTGAATCCGAGTTGCTTGGCCACGGCGTAGGCGACTGCGCTCTCGTAGCCCTTGCCGTCCGCCGGATCGTTGTTCTCGAACCACGGCGTGTACGCCGGCTTGTCCGTGGCGACGGTGAGCGCCCCCTTCTGGTACAGCTCGCTCTGGATGGAAGCGTAGCTGCAGCTCGCCGCGCCGGCGGCGCCCGTCTGGCTTGAGCCGGGGGTGCTGGTGCTGGCGCACGCCGCGAGGCCCGCGGCAGTGACGGCCGTAATCGCAGCCGCGGCGATACGTCGCATCATGGTCCCACTCCTACCTGGATTTCCTTGACGGCGCTAGCTTATACGCCCGCAATCCATCCTGATCCACACGCAACCACGCGAGAGGGCATAACTGTATGCGCACACCACCTCACTCTCCGTGAGAGGCGACCTTCTTTGGTCTGCAGGTTCGCGGCTGCGCGCCGCACGTGGACCTCTCGGACGGGGCGCCGCGCCCTGCACACTTGCGGGTCTGCCACCATCATGAGAGCGCGGCGAGATCGGTGCCGGCGGTGCGCGGCTCGCGGTCGGCACAGTAGGCGCGGTCCGCTAGTCGATGGACGGCCCTGAGGAGGCTTCATGGCTATCACGCTCGACGCCATCACCCTGGACAAGCCCGAGGACGTAAACGTCATTGTCGGCCAGGCCCACTTCATCAAGACCGTCGAGGACCTTCACGAGGCCCTGGCCGGGGTCAGCCCCCATCTGCGCTTCGGACTCGCATTCTGCGAGGCCTCGGCACAGCGCCTGGTTCGCCGGTCGGGCAACGCCGCTGAACTCATCGCCATCGCCGTCGCAGCCGCGGAGGCAATCGCAGCCGGGCACGTGTTCGTGATCATGCTGAGGGAGGGGTTCCCGGTCAACGTGCTCAACCAGGTCAAGGCCGTACCTGAGGTGTGCGCGATCTTCTGCGCGACGGCGAATCCGGTCGAGGTGCTGGTAGCTGTTACCGATCACGGCCGCGGTGTGGTCGGCGTCGTGGACGGGCTGCCACCGGTCGGCACCGAGACCGACGCCGACGTGCAGGTCCGTCACCAGCTCTTGCGTGACATCGGGTACAAGTTGTGACTTGCGGGGCCCGGCATCAGCTGCGGATGTACACCGGCGTGCCCGGAGTCGGCACCAGCGTGTAGAAGAACTCGGCGATGTCCATCGGGATC